>JAUYTA010000297.1 GCA_030695265.1 Bacteroidota bacterium | reverse complement strand
TGACCGCATTTTCTTCCACCCGCTGATGAGTACCTTTTTGTCCTTTGTCGAACCGGTACCGGTCGTGGATATGTTTTGGCCCATCGAGCGAAATACCTACCAGCCAATCGTATTCTTTCAGGAATGCCGCCCAGTTTTTATCGAGCAAAATACCATTGGTCTGCAAGCCGTTGCCAACCATTTGATTGTGCCCGTATTTCTTTTCCAGTTCGATGGCGCGTTTGTAAAAATCCAATCCCATCAAAGTTGGTTCGCCTCCCTGCCATGCCAGAGAGATGTTGTCTCCCGATTGTTGCATCACCTGCCGAATCATTTCTTCCTGAATTTCAAGACTCATGCGGTGTACAGGAGTTTGATGAAATAAGGCTGATTTCTCGAGGTAAAAACAATAGGTACAATCCAGGTTACAATCAGGACCAGTTGGTTTTATCAATACTGAATTTAACGGACGATGCTTGATGGCCATAAATATCTACTTAAACTGATTTTCAACTAAAAGTTCCAAAGGTATTAAACTGATTTAGAACTGCTCTTTTCCGAAGGAACTTTCTGCTTTCTTTCCGCCTTTGCCTTTCGAATTATACGAATAGCTGATGCCTAATTCAACAATTCCACCATTAGCGTATGTTCACTGCTTCTAAAATGTATGCCATTACTTTCCCGGAAGTATATCTCCCCCATTCCTATATATCCGGTAAAGATCATTGAATGGAACTTTCCGAACTTCCGTTTTGGGATCATAATCAGGATTTGCTGATGGCCAGTATTTTTTTCCACATTTTTCTCCAGGAAGTTTATCAGCTCTGCAAACAATTCGCGGTTTTTGTCGGACATTTGTGTTGCCAGATTAGTTTTTCCGGAGATGTCTTTTCGGAGATTGTACAGATTCAGTCGCCCGTACCAATCGAAAATCAACTTGTAATCGCCCTTTCTGACTGCCGAATGCGGCGTAAACGGAAGCCCGACGGCAGGATTTTTATAAATTACACTCATCGGATAATGCCAGAAATAGGTGTCACGGGTTTAACTTTTTTGCTTGTTTTTCGGATCGTTCAGCAAACCGGCGATGCTCTGTCCGTCAATCGGATGGGTAGGTTTTGTATTTCCCAGAAACAAAAAAAAACTCCTGTAAATGTGGTATTTACAGGAGTTTGCTTTGATGTGCATTTTGAAAAAGTGGAGCTGGCGGCTCTTTCTCTTGAACCCTCACCAAGCATCACAAACTGTCAAACAACTATATATAAGATCATTAAATCATATTTTGTTTAAATAAAATATCCCTAAATATCCTTAGATATATTCAAAATTGGGTGTATATTTGGGTGCAATTTTAACCATGCCAAATATGAATATCAAAAGGAACATCATTTTCACATTGGAAAGACGGAAGAAAATCGACGTCTTGGTCACCAACAACGTTCCCATCCGTATGCGTGTTATCTATGGCGGAAACCGGATCGATTTCAGTACCGGATCCAGAATAGATACATCCAAATGGGATTCGGACAAGCAACTGGTAAAGAACGGATGTACAAATAAACTAAAACAAAGCTCATCTGAGATCAACGCTGATTTATTAAAATATTATACAAATATACAGAATATATTTAAAGAATTTGAAGTAACAGATGTTACCCCTACCCCTGAAAAGCTTAAAAGCGCTTTCAATAAGAAATGTAGAAAAGGCATTTCCGATGAAACGGAAACCGAGATATCAAAAGCTTCTTTTATGAATATTTTCGATGAATTTCTAAAGGAATGTGGTATGCAAAACAACTGGTCAGATTCTACCTACAAAAAATTTGCAGCAGTAAAAAATCATTTAACCAATTTCAATTCCAACCTAACATTTGAGGTGTTAGATGAATCCGGTTTAAGTGAATATGTAAATTATCTTAGGGATAAGAAGGATATGAGAAATAGCTCCATCGGCAAACAAATCGGCTTTCTCAAATGGTTTCTTCGTTGGGCTCTTAAAAAAGGTCATCACAACAACAATGCCTTTGAAATATTCAAACCCAAACTGAAAACCACCCCAAAGAAAGTGATTTTCCTGACTTGGGATGAGTTGAGTAAACTTCGCAATTATAAAATTCCTGAGACAAAACAATATCTGGAACGGGTTCGGGATGTGTTTTTGTTTACCTGCTTCACTGGTTTAAGGTATTCTGATGTGTATAACCTGAAAACAAGTGATATTAAGGATAATCACATAGAAATAACAACTAT
>JAUYTA010000294.1 GCA_030695265.1 Bacteroidota bacterium | reverse complement strand
CGGCACATTCTCGGCTGGAAATCGCCTAATTTTTTATATGCCAACGCGATAAATCCAAGATTGAAAGTGTTGATGCGCAATTATAAACTGAGCGACGATTTGTCTTTCCGCTTTTCAAATCAAGGGTGGAATGAATATCCGCTGACTGCAGAAAAATATGTGGGATGGTTAAAAAGCATGGGTAAAGATGAAATATTCAATATCTTTCTCGATTACGAAACATTTGGCGAACACCAGTCTGCCGAAACCGGCATATTCAAGTTTATGGAGCAATTACCGGATGCCGTTTTCAAAAACTCAAAAATAACATTTGCCACTCCTTCCGAAATCGTGGCTAAATTCCAGCCCGTTTCACTGGTCAGTGTTCCGCTACCCATTTCATGGGCCGATGAAGAACGCGACCTGTCGGCCTGGCTGGGCAATGAACTTCAGGACGAGGCATTCAATAAAGTATATGAACTAGCCGGCCGCATGAGCCGGGTTACAAATAGCGCCATGATAAAAGACTGGAATTATTTGCAGGCCAGCGACCATTTTTATTACATGTGTACGAAGTTCTTCTCTGATGGTGAAGTTCATAAGTATTTCAATCCATATGAAAGTCCGTATGAAGCCTTTATCAATTACATGAATGTATTGAGCGATTTCAAGTTAAGGCTAAACACTTATGCTCCTGAAAGCAAATCGCAACTGGAAATTGCAGGGCTAAATAAAATTCTGGAAGAGAAAGAAGCCAAATTGAAAAAATATGAGGCAGAAATCATTTCACTGCAAACAAAACAAACTGTTCAGCGTTCTGTAAGTTCAGTTAAAACTGTAAAAGAAAAATCCCCCGGTAAGAAAAAATAGTCATTTATTAAATCATTCAATTGTGGATCAGCCAGTTTGGAAAAATTTATTTGTTGAATCAAATATTCCGGAGAAATTATCATCGTTAAAAGAATTAAGCCGCAACCTTTGGTGGGTATGGAATACAGAGGCGCGTGAGTTGTTTGAGCTTATCGATTCCGAATTATTTGAAGAATGTGAGCACAATCCCATTTTGTTGCTCGAAAAAGTAAGCTATTCACGTTTTCTTGAACTTGAAAATGATGAAAGTTTTTTACTTCAAATGGGCAAAGTATCGAATTTACTTCATAAATACCTGGCTGACAGAGAATCTCTTTCCGGACCGTCTATTGCATACTTCAGCATGGAATATGGCTTGCACGACAGCCTGAAAATTTTCTCAGGTGGTTTGGGTATTCTTGCAGGCGATTACCTTAAAGAAGCCAGCGACTCGAAAGTTAACCTTACAGGTGTCGGACTCCTTTACCGTTACGGTTACTTCCGGCAGAATATTTCTATTTCAGGCGAACAAATGTCTCATTACGATGCCCAGGAATTTTCAAAAATACCTGTACAGCCTGCATTCGACCAAAATGGCGAATGGGTGAGTGTTCAGGTTGATTATCCCGGCAGAACTGTAACCGCCCGTGTTTGGCAGGTTAACATTGGTTCAGTCAGGTTGTTCCTGCTTGATGTGGATTTTGATGCCAATTCAGATGAGGATCGTTTTGTAACACATCATTTATATGGCGGCGATAATGAAAACCGGCTGAAACAGGAAATATTACTTGGCCTTGGTGGTATTCGTGCACTTAAAAGACTTGGTGTTGAAGCTGATATCTATCATTGCAATGAAGGACATGCTGCAATGATTGGCCTTGAAAGAATGAAAGTTCTGGTTGAAAAGAAATCACTGAAGTATTTGGAAGCAAAAGAAGTCGTAAGAGCCTCAACTTTGTTTACAACACATACGCCTGTACCTGCCGGACATGATTCATTTCATCAGGATCTTTTCAAAAGGTACATGGAAAGTTACCCACGGTCAATAGCAATCACCTGGGATGAATTCATCAGTTTGGGTAAAGCCAACCCGTATGAAGATCATTTCAATATGAGTTATCTGGCCTGTAACCTTTCGCAGGGAATAAACGGCGTTAGCCGCTTGCATGGCGATGTTTCCAAGGATATATTCCGACCATTGTACGAAGGATATCTTGCGGAAGAAATAAACATTGGCTACGTTACCAATGGTGTGCATTACGGAACCTGGGTGGCAAAGGAATGGAGAGAAATTCATGAAAAATATTTTGGCCCCAAATTTCCTGAAGAGCAACTTGATTTTGATCTCTGGGATAATATTTACCAAATTCCTGATGAAGAAATCTGGAACATGAAACAATCGCTTCGTTTAAGGACGATTGGGTTTATCAAACAGCGGTTTGCTAACACCTGGATTAAAAGAAATGAAAATCCGAAGCAAATTAATGAGGTGCTTGGTAAATTAAATCCCTATGCACTCACAATTGGTTTTGCAAGACGTTTCGCAACTTATAAAAGAGCACATTTATTGTTCCGAAACCTCGATCGTTTGTCCAAACTCGTGAATGATCCGGAACGTCCGGTTCAGTTTATTTTCGCCGGGAAAGCACATCCTGCCGATAAGGCCGGTCAGGATTTAATAAAATACATTGTCGAGATTTCAAAACGTCCGGAGTTCATCGGCAAAATTCTGTTTGTCCAGAATTACGATATGAACCTGGCAAAAATGATGCTGCAAGGCGTTGATATCTGGATGAACACTCCAACCCGCCCGCTCGAAGCATCGGGTACCAGCGGCGAAAAAGGGGTGATGAACGGAACCATTCATTTCTCTGTCCTCGACGGATGGTGGGTAGAAGGTTACAAAAAGGATGCTGGTTGGGCGCTTTCGCAGGAAAATACCTACGATGTGAACGAACTTCAGGATGAGTTGGATGCGGAAAATATTTACGACATTTTTGAAGAAGAAATATTACCGGCATTTTATACACGAAATATCAAAGGCATTCCGGAGAAATGGGTATCCTATATCAAGAATACCTTTGCTCAGGTAGCTCCAAATTTCACTACAGCACGTATGATCCGCGATTATCAAGATCGGTTTTATAACCCACAGGCGAAACGGTCTGCAAGGTTAAATGCTTTCGACTATACATTGGCCAAAGAAATTTCAGAATGGAAAATCAATGTTTCATCGGTATGGGATCAGATTGAAGTGAAGAGTGTACTTATGGCTGATGGCATTACCAATGTATTGAAAATAGGCGATAATTATCCGGCAAAGGTGGTGGTCGATCTGAAAGGATTGAACCCACAGGATGTAGGCATTGAAATGGTAATTACCGAGCATGGAAACGATGACTCAGTTGAACTGGTGGATTGCCTTCAGTTTGAAATCGAAAAAATAGAAGGTTCCGTCATCGCTTATAAGTTGAATCTCCAACTCATGAATGCAGGTGCGTTTAGCTATGCCATCAGGATGTATCCGAAACATGTAGAATTGCCTCACCGGCAGGATTTCCATCATTTAAAATGGGTGCAGTAATTGCACATTATAGAACATAGGAAAAGGTAGCGGACAGCTGCCTTTTTTGTTTTCGCAGGGGGGCAAACTCTTTTGTAAAAGATAGATTTCCCTTTCTGATTTTTATCCACACCTTTGTTCCTTTATTCTGATCAATGAAAAAACACCTTTCCAAAACAATATTTCTGGCCATCGTTGCATGCCTGCTTTGGTCGTCGGCCTTTGTGGGGGTTAAGATTGGCCTGAAATACCAAACCCCGCTTCAGTTTGCCGGTATTCGGTTTATCATTTCCGGATTGATTTTAATCCCATTTGTGCATAATTTTGCACGTTTCAGGAAGGAGGTCATTGCGAATTTTTGGTACGTATGCCTGATCGCATTTTTGCAGGTAATCCTTCAATATTCGCTTTTTTATCTGGGCGTCAGTTTGGTTCCGGCTTCCATTGCAGCCATGATTGTTGGTTCTTCTCCATTATTTATTGCCCTGACCTCGCATTTTATTAACCCTGGCGACCGGTTGGACTGCTTTAAAACCGGCAGTTTTTTGATTGGGATAATTGGGGTCGCCATCATTACACTAGGACGTGACCGCCTTCCATCGGGAGCTGAAATAGCTATGACAGGGGTGATTTTATTGCTGGTGAACAATGTGACATCCGGTATCACCAGTGTGGTAATTGCCCGGAAACAGCAAACCATTTCTCCAATGGTTTTAACTTCAGCTTCACTTTTTATTGGTGGTCTTTTCCTTTTTCTGGTTTCCATACCTATTGAAGGTCTTACATACCGTGTTTTTCCTCCTGAATATTTTGTTG
>JAUYTA010000291.1 GCA_030695265.1 Bacteroidota bacterium | reverse complement strand
CAGGTTCAATGCATTCTTCAGATAGGCATTTACAAGCAAATAACTTTTACGGCGGGTTGAAACACGGTATCTCTTTTTCAGGATTTCCTCAGGACGTGCTTTTTTGATTTCTTTCAGCAAATGAAGATAATAGCTGTAAGCCAGGTAAACGCCCAAACGCACCTGTTTTTTCAGTTGGCGGATCCCTTCCATCGACTCCTGAAAGTCCTTTTCAATTTCAGCTTCCAGTTGTTTTTTTGTTTCTTCGGTGAAATTGTTAAAATCGATGTCTTTGAAATAAATACGGCCTTTTTCCTTGAAATCGTCACGAACATCGCGAAGAAAATTTACTTTCTGAAAGGCTTCGCCCAGTTTACGGGCAGGGACAACCAATGCGTCATATTTTTCCGGTTCGTTAAAATAGAAGACACGCAAACACATCAGGCCAACAACTTCAGCCGATCCGTAAATGTAAGTTTTCAGTAATTCGGGCGAATAAACATCATTGGAAAGATCCATTTCCATACTCAGCAGAAAGGCTTCTATGAGTTCATGATCAATTTTGTATTTTCTGACCGCCATTTGGAAACTGTCAATTATTGGATTGATGCTGAATCCGCGATCAATGGCTTTGAAAGTTTCCACCCTGAATTCCTCGAATATGGTACGCTGATCCTGATCAAAAAACGTATCCACAATTTCGTCGGCATATCGCACAAAACCATAAATGCTGTAAATTCCTTCACGGTACTTTGGGCTAAGTACACGCACACCCAGCGAAAACGAAGTGCTGTAATTGCGGGTAGTTATCCTGCTGCAATCGAGGTTATTTTTACGATATAAATCCATTGTCTTTCTGTATTCGTTCGGTTACCAATCGCGAACTGATGACCACCATTGGCAGCCCTGTACCGGGAACGGTAGAAGCGCCAACATAGTATAAATTTCCGAATTTTTCATCCTTGTTTTTTGGTCTGAAACCACCCACCTGGTTCAGGTCGTGCGCCAACCCGAGACCGCTGCCCTTGTACAAACCAAACATTTTCTCCCAATGTTCAGGATTTAAAACAATCTTTGTTTCAGTATGTTTGTGAAAATCGAAGCCAGTACGATCGCTCATGTCCTGAATAATGGCATCGGCAATTTCAACGTCGTCGCTCCAGTCGGCTTTGAACCGTAAATCGGGCACAGGGCACAAAATAAAAACACTTTCCTTTCCCGGCGGCGCATATTCAGGGTTGTGCATCGACTGTATATTGACGTAATAATACGGTTTGTCGAGCTTAATCTTGTTCTTGAAAATTTTTCCGGCGTATTCCTTGAAATTTCTGCGCAGGAAATAATTGTGGTGGTACATATTTGGAATCTTCGCATCCAGTCCAAGGTAAATGGTCAGAGGAGCCAGTGTCCATTTTTTGGCTGCCAGTTTTTTTTCTGAAAATGCGGTCCTTTTCAGAATCGCACCGCGAAACCATGCAGCATCGGCATTCACTACAAACTGGTCGGCTTTCCAAATTTTTCCTGAAGTGTCGGTGAACGAACTGATTTTTCCGTTTTCTTCAGCGAAGTCGGTAATTTCGGTATTGTAATGAATTTTCACACCTCGTTTTTCCAACTCCTGAAGCAAACCTTCCACGATTTTATACATTCCGCCTTTAACATTGTAATAACCATCGTGAACCAACTCCGTGTAATTCAGTAAAGTATAAACTGCAGGAGTATCAAAGGGAGTTGAACCTAGGAAAAAACCGACCAGCGAAAAAATCACTTTCACCTCGAACGACTCAAAATTACGTTCCATTTCGCGCCACATCGAATAAAACATTTTGGGTGCATGTTTAAACGGAACCGTTGTGAGTTTCAAAAGGTAACTGGCCAGCGAATCAAAGTTTTGATGAATCACAATGCCCTCGGTGTCGTGAAACATTTTGCCGGCAGCTTCCAGAAACTTGTGAATCTTCTTTTCAAAATCGGGTTCAAGATGCTGGAATTCGAGCGCCAGTTTTTTTAAGTCTTTATAAATTAAATAGCTGCGTTGGTCACCTTCAAAATGCACCGAATAAAGTGGATCCAACTCAACAAATTCAAATGGCATTTCAATATTGCAATCCTTTATCAATTCCTGAAATTCGTAACTCATGCTGAAAAAGGTCGGACCAAGATCGAACTTATACCCATCTTTTTCAAGCAGGTTAAGCCGTCCACCTGCCCGATGGTATTTTTCAACCATTTCTACTTCATACCCTCTGGCCGAAAGACGCAGGGCAGTAGTCAAACCGCCCAATCCGGTTCCGATAATTAATACCTTTTTTTGCACTTGTTTAATTTATTTGTTTCATACTTAAACAAATTTAACTGAAAATGTTTTAGTAAATTACGAAATTATTTTTGAAAACCTTGTTGTTTTGCATAAATTTAATGAATTATGACACGAGCAGTTATTATTGGTGCTGGAATTGGAGGATTGGCGGTAGCTATCCGGTTGGCCCGTCAGGGAATTAAAACAATTGTTTATGAATCTTCAGAAAAGGCCGGCGGTAAGATTTCGGAACGGAATTTCGGCGGGTTCCGTTTCGATGCCGGACCTTCGCTACTCACCTTGCCTGAAATGGTGCTCGAATTGCTCGATGATGATCTCCGTTTTCCAATTAAAAAACTCGATGTAATCACCAAATACTTTTATCCTGATGGTACAAAATTGTCCGGTTTCGGTAATGTACCAAAGCTGACAACTGAAATAAATGAGAAGCTAAAAGTTCCGGAGGGCAAAGTAATTCGTTACATGCAAAAAGCCGCCAAGGTTTATGAGCTGACTGCCGATTTATTTATTTTTGGTTCGTTTCACCGGATTAAAAATCTCATCAATCTGAAAGCGCTCAAAACGGTTCTGAATGTCAGAAAGCTTCAGGCATTCAGCAGTCTGCACCAATTCAATGAACGCGAACTGGGTGACAAAAAGCTGGTTCAGCTGTTCGACAGGTATGCCACTTATAACGGCAGCGATCCGTATCAAACTCCTGCTACACTGAGTGTTATTTCACATCTGGAGCACAACATGGGCGCTTTTATTCCTGAAGATGGTATGTTTAAAGTGACTGAGTCGCTGTTGCAA
>JAUYTA010000809.1 GCA_030695265.1 Bacteroidota bacterium | reverse complement strand
ATTTTCTTATAGTCTTTGATGACATCGAAACCGTTCATGGTTGCCGTGCCTTCATCCTGAATAAGCAAAGTCATCAGAATGCGCATCAGAGTAGTTTTGCCTGCACCATCCGGGCCAATCAGGCCAAACAGTTCGCCTTTCTGCACTTCCAGAGAAATGTCACGAACTGCCTGAACCTCCTTATAGGATTTGCTGATATGTTGAATGCTGATCATGAATAAATAGTTTCAAGTTCCAAATTTCAAGTATTTTTTAGCCAGCAGCTAGCGACTAGCAGCCAGCTGCTGGCTATGAAGGGCTACTGGCAACCGAGACTGATTATTAAAACACCACTTCCCCCGGCATCCCGATTTTCAGGCTTCCATCGTTGGCTACCACTATTTTTACGGCATACATCAGTTTTACGCGTTCCTCTTTCGTTTGAATGATCTTAGGAGTGAATTCCGATTCCGACGAAATCCAGCTTATTTTTCCGGAGAGAGATTGCATTTCTTTTGCGCCTGAATCAATCAAAACTTTAACCTCGTTTCCTAATCTCACATTCGGTAATTGAGCGCCTGAAACATAAACTTTCAGTTCAAGATTCGACAGATCAGCCATTTTAAGAACCGGTTTGCCAGGAGTTGCCAGTTCGCCGGTTTCAAGATAAGTTTCCAGAACAGTTCCTTTGGTAGGGCTTTTTATCTGGCATTTTGTCTGCTGTTCGTTGAAAAGATCGAGCTGTCTTTTAACCACTTCCATTTCGCTGGCAATCAGCTGGAATTGTGTGTTTGTAGCCAGAACCTGTTTGTCCAGTACATTCAATTGTCCATTTATGTCGTCCATTTGCTGCTGTGTTGCAGCCTTGTCGGCAAACATTTTGGAAATACGCTGCTGTGTAGTTTGAACGTTTTTCTTTTGCTCTTTCAGCACATTAATTTGTGCAGTCACATTTTGCCTTTTTGTTTCGCTAGCCACCAATTGAGCTTCGGTTTGCAGTTTCTTCAGGATAATTTCGGTGGTATCGATCTGAGCAATCAATTTCCCGGCTTCAAGCTGATCGCCTTGTTTCACTTCCATCGAAAGCAATTTTCCGGCAGTTTCCGAAGAAACGATGGTTTCAACCGCTTCAAAGTTTCCGTAGGCATCCGATTTTTTTTCACCGTTTTTGCAGGCTCCAAGCATCAGGAGCGAAAGTGCAATGATTTGTAATTTATTCATTGATATGTGTTTTGATTTACGATTTATTCATTTACGATTTGGCTGCGCCATTAATCATTCACAATTACTCAAAATTCATCATTCGAGATTCATCATTTTAATGGTTTCCCCGGATGTTGGCCAGTTTTACCCGTGCTTCTTTGAGCTGAATTTTACGCGTTTCGAGCATCAGTTTAGCGGTTGTTTCGGCATTCAAATCCTGAATGTAATCAGCCGTGGTGATCGTTCCATTTTCCAGTTTCGAAGCCGATGTTTTGGTAATCCGTTCCCGCACCTGAATCAATTTCTGATCGCTTTTCAGAAGTTGGGTGAGTTGGTCGATCTGCTTGTTTTGCTGGTCGCTGGCCAGATCGATATTACGTACAAAATTTTCCTGCTTGGTCTGAACGATTTCCTGCTGAAGTTTCAATACTTGTCGCTGACGGGAGGTACTTTTCCAATCCAGCACATTCCAGTTGAACCCTACGCCAACCAAGTAATAGGTGTCGAATTCATTGTTCAGCATATTCAGTCCGGGTTTTCCATAGCCGGCCTGCCCGAATCCGAACAGTTTTGGATTGCGCATTCGTTTCAGAATCTCGGAATTGGCGTTTAACAGTTCATTTTGTTTGGCAAAAAGATCCAGTTCGGGTCGATTCAGGGGTTTGTCCAATAAAACTGGTTCTTCAGTCAAAGCAAGGTTTTGCATCTGAATGCTTTCTTTACCAGTCAGAATGGCCAATGCAGACAGAACTGTTTCACGATTACTCATTAGTTCAAGAACCAGTTGATCGGTTTTAATCTGTTCGGCCAACAACTGATCGAGTTCGGATGCTAAAACCATCCCGTTTTTAACCGCCGACTCCAATATTTTCTGCCGTTCGGTCAATGTTTCTGTTTTCTTTTCAATAATTTTCAGGTTTTCCTGAATCAGGAATGAAGTGAAATAGAACTGATTGACTTTTTCCTTTACCTGGTACAATTCAACTTCAATCTGCGACTGATTGCCCGCATTTTCGGTTTCGTTGATCAATTCTTTTGCCTTGCTCAGTCCGCCATCCCAAATGGTTTGCTTCAGGTCGAGGTAGATTTTGTACTGATCTTTATCAGCAGTTGGAATGTTCATATTCGGAATTGAGATTCCAATTTTGGTTACATCCGATTGGTAAGTCGCTTGTCCGTTCAAGGTAAGCTGTGGTAAAAAAGAGGTCGAATTGTTCTCGTTTTTCAGGTCAAGTATCTGCTGGTAAATGCCCGATTGTTTTAAAACCGGATGGTTTTCGCGTGCCCATGTTTGGCATTGTTCCAAAGTCACCACTTCCTGGGCCATCAGCAGATGGATAGGGAAAAGCAGCGCAATGAACAGGAGTTTCATTTTTTTCATTTGTCTGTTATTTCAATCAAGTTTTCACGAATTACAATGGCATCGATGACGAACTTTTTAATTACTTCTGCCCGTTCAGTATAAAATGCTTCGAGTGCTTTCGGGTCATCTTTAAAAACCACAAAACTTAATATCGGTCTTGCTGCAAATGGGAAAATGCAC
>JAUYTA010000284.1 GCA_030695265.1 Bacteroidota bacterium | reverse complement strand
GTAATGGCAAATTATTGAACCTGACGATTGATTTCATCAATATTTATAATCCTACCGATGGTGTTGTTTACAACCATCAGCTGGCACTCGAATTCATGGGAGCCCGATTCGCAAAATATCAGTATGGCCCAATTCAGGGTGTATCAATGGGCAACGACTTTGTAGTTTATCGCTATGCCGATATCCTGATGATGAAAGCTGAGGCGTTGATGCGTAAAAACGGTGGCATTGCAACAGCTGAAACCGTTGGACTTGTAAATCAGGTCAGGGCACGCTCTGTTACCAATCCGGCCAAACTATATACAACCGCAACACTAACAGCCGATGCACTTTTAGCTGAACGCGGATGGGAGTTCAATGGTGAAGCAATGCGCCGTAACGACCTGATCCGCTTTGGTAAATTCATCAAAGGAACCTGGGAATTTGCCAATCGTTCGGCGGAATCTCCAATTCGTAAACTTTTCCCGATTCCGCAGCCACAAATCGCTGCCAATCCTGACTTAACCCAAAATCCTGGATATTAATCCAGCGGTTTATTGCGAATAATCAGGGCGGCTTTCCACAGGGGGAGCCGCTTTTTTTTGGTTCTATAACGGATTGTGTGGGTAAAGTATTCATTTGTCTATTTTAAATTGAAGAAATGGCAAATTTCTTACTAAACTAAAAAAAATGTTAGCCGTCGGATCGTTAACTATCAGAAAGCGGCAGAGCCGCAAAATATTTGTAGTAAAAAAGTAGATAAAAGCTGTTAAGGTGCAGCGCACCGCAATACTACAAATAATAATATGTGTCTATATTTCGGTGCTCCGCACCTCTTGTGTGTATTGCATCATATATACTACAAATATCAACGGTGCTCTGCACCTGAAAATGCTTGCTTCATTTTACCCACACCAAATGTTACAGAGCTTTTTTTTCGGTATGATCAGAAATTGTTTTTAAGTGTATATTATACCATTATATTTGCACTCAATTATTAACCAAATTAGCTGACCGAGATATGAAACTAAAACTCACTTTTTTCCTGATCTGCCTGATTTTTGCCGGAGTAACCGGAGTAAAAGCACAATCCAAAACATTGGTTGTAAATACCAAAACAACAATTGCCCCGATTCAGCCAAGCATGTGGGGAATGTTTTTCGAAGACATTAATTTTGCTGCCGATGGTGGTATTTATGCCGAACTGGTCAAAAACCGATCGTTCGAATTCTATAAACCACTGATGGGATGGAAGAAATTTGGCGAAGAATACGTCGGTCAGTTCCAGATCATCAATAGTGAAAATGAAAATAATCCACGTTTTTTAAGGCTTGAATCACTTCAGGGAAAAGAACTGGGTTTGGTTAACGAAGGTTTTCGCGGAATGGGCGTGAAGGCTGGTGAGAACTACCTGTTTTCGATATTTGCACGCCAAAGTGAAGGCGTTTCTACCCTGAAAGTTGAACTACTTGATTCGACAGGTGTGGTTATCGGCAAAACAGAGGTGAAAAACTTTTCAGGAGAATTGAAAAAATACGAGGCGAAATTTGCCTGTTCGGCTAACGATGCAAAAGCCAGCCTGCGTGTAACACTTTCAGGAAAAGGGGTACTCGAAATCGACATGGTTTCACTTTTTCCTGAACATACATGGAATAACCGAAAAAATGGATTGCGTGCCGATATGGTGCAAAAACTGGCCGACCTGAAACCCGGTTTTCTGCGCTTTCCCGGTGGTTGCATTGTTGAAGGTCATGAACTTGAAACCCGCTACCAATGGAAAAAATCAGTCGGCAATGTGGAAGACCGCCAGATGATTGTCAATCGCTGGAATACCGAATTTGCCCATAGAAATGCCCCCGATTATTTTCAGTCGTACGGACTTGGATTTTACGAATACTTTTTGCTTTCGGAAGACATCGGCGCTGAACCGTTGCCTATTTTGAACTGCGGAATGGCCTGTCAATACAATTCCTGCGAATTGGCTCCGCTGGATGCGCTCGATCCATACATTCAGGATGTGATTGACCTGATTGAATTTGCCAACGGCGCAACCAATACCAAATGGGGAAAACTTCGTGCCGACATGGGCCATCCGGCACCATTTAATATGAGAATGGTAGGCGTTGGCAACGAACAGTGGGGAACACAATATGTCGATCGGTTAAAAATATTCCTGAAAATTTTAAATGAAAAACATCCTGAAATTATTTTTGTGGGCGGATCAGGCCCTTCGCCTGACGGAAAAGATTTTGATTACTTATGGACAGAGATGCGCAATCTGGATGTAAAGCTGGTGGATGAACATTATTACCGCAGTCCTGATTGGTTTTTGCAAAATGCTGCACGCTACGATTCATACGACCGCAAAGGGCCGAAAGTATTTGCAGGCGAATATGCTGCCCACGATAAAGAGGGGAAAGATGCCGCGTCGCGCAATACATGGAAAAGCGCCTTGGCCGAAGCCGCATTTATGACCGGACTGGAACGCAATGCCGATGTGGTACATCTTGCTTCGTACGCTCCGCTTTTCGGAAATGTAAATGCATGGCAGTGGCGCCCCGACCTTATTTGGTTCGATAACGAGCATGTGGTGGCAACTCCGAATTATTACGTACAAAAAATGTTCTCGACCAATGCAGGAACCGATGTCGTTTCGGCTTTGGTTGACGGCAAACCGCTGACTGGTCAGGATAGTGTATATGCAAGCGCAACCATCGACTCAAAAACTTCGGAACTGGTGGTAAAACTGGTGAATGTGGCAAAGAAACCTGCAAGCCTGAATTTGTCTTTGGAAGGGCGTAAAATATCGGCAAGTGAAATCACTCTTCTGGTACTGACAAATGAAGATTTGACTGCCTACAACCACATTGGAAAACCTGCATTGGTCGCTCCGGTTGAAAGAAAGCTGAAGATTTCAGGAAAGAAAATAGTTTTTAATCTGGATGCGAATTCGTTGACTGTTGCAAGGATTCCGCTGAAGAAATAATCTATTGAATCTATAGAAAACCATAGCTTACCATTCTGAAAACAGTTCAAAATAAAACCCTGATAAAATAAATTATCAGGGTTTTATTTAAATTGAATCATAGTTTTTTAATTATTTTATTATTTTTTTTATTATTGTTTGTATTTATTAAAAGATATTAATATCTTTATATCCGCAATAAAGTGAGTTGGAATTTGAATGTGAGAATTATTATTGCTGTCTTTTGTGATGAGATTTTAATTTCTATTATAAAGTTCGAGTAATTAATTTTTAATGTTAAAAACCAAGTCCTATGAAAAGAATCTACTTTTTTGCTATTCCATTTCCTTCTTCAAGTATGTATTTGTCTTTATTTTCAAGTGAAAATAGTTGATTTTGGAATACATGCTTTACACTACTCAAGTTAACAAATTGACTGCTGTTCCATTGTTTAGAACTTATGGACAGAGAATTCCTAAAATTACCTTATTTCTTCCTGCCATAAGCTTGGCAATTACACTGAATTCATTCTGTAAAACTTAGGTGAAATAGAAATGAATCAGAACTTACACCAAATTCCAAAGGTGATAAGTGTTTTTACATAGATATAAATCATTGTATTTTAAAGTAATTCAAAACGTTAAATTAAAAAATATGAAAATTTTTATTAAGGTTATTGTTATGGTCCTATTTCTTGTTTGCATTGAGGAAATTAGCTTGGCTCAATCGATTGACACTGAAGCTCCGGTAATTTCATGTCCATTTAATATTACTGTAAATGCTACACCAGGAGTTTGCGGTGCAGTAGTAAATTATAGTAGTCCTGCTGCAACCGATAATTCAAGTTCAGATAATTTACCCACTTCTATTTCCGGATATGCTTTTAAAGGAGATTACAATGGGCACACGTACTTCATGTCGAATTCAATGGCAACGCCAGAAACCGCTCATGCCAATGCAATTGCTTTGGGCGGCCATCTTGTTACTATAAATAGCGCTGCTGAAAATGCTTTTGTTTCTGCAATGAGCCCGTACTATATGTGGATTGGTTATACTGACCGGGATGTTGAAGGAACTTTCCGATGGATTACCGATGAGCCTGTTACTTATACTAATTGGGCGCCCGGAGAACCAAACAACGCGGGTAATGAAGACTGGGCAGTAATAAATTGGGGGGGTAGTGCAATGTGGAACGATTGGTATTATACTGTATCTGCTTACTATGTTGTTGAATTTAGTGGTGGTTCTGTACCTACTACACTTTTATCAGGTTTAGGAAGTGGCGCTACTTTCCCGATAGGAATCAGTACAGAAACATGGCAAGCAACCGATCCATCCGGAAATGTATCAACTTGTAGTTTTACTGTTACTGTTGTCGATAACATTGCTCCAACTGTTGTGGCTCAAAATATCACTGTTCAATTGAATTCGTCAGGAACAGCAACAATTACTGCCGCTCAAGTTAATAACGGTTCAACCGATAATTGTGGCATTGCATCAATTGTTGTTTCAAAAACTGCATTTAATTGCAGTAATGTTGGGGCAAACACAGTTACCTTAACTGTTACCGATGTGAACGGAAACGTTTCGACCGGAACTGCCGTGGTTACTGTTCAAGATATTACTGCTCCCATTGTTATTGCACAGGATGTAGTTGTTCAACTTGATGAGAATGGTTATGGCTTCCTTACACCCGAAATGGTCGACAATGGTTCAACCGATGAATGTGGAATCGCATCAATGTCGTTGAACAGAACAGAATTTAGTTGTACAAATATCGGTGAAGATATTCCGGGAGTTTTAACAGCTAAACTAACTGTTGACAATCAATTCTGGTTGTATATCTCAACCAGCCCGACCGTTGAAGGAACATTAATCGGTGCAAACGCCAACTGGCCCGAGGTTACAACCCATACTGCAAACCTCGTTCCCGGCCAAACCTATTATTTGCAGGTAAAAGCCGAAGATGTTGGTGGTCCTGAAATGTTTATCGGTGACTTTAGCGTAACCGGAAGCTTCCAATTTCAAAATGGTCTGCAAACTTTAAGTACCAATGCAGCCAACTGGACGCTGAGTGAAACCGCTTTCGGGATCAATCCTCAAACGCCAATTGATCTTGGTACTACCAATTTTAGTCCTATCTGGGGCGTAACTCCGGGTATTTCAGCCAACGCGAGGTATATCTGGAAACAACCCTGGAATACGACTGGTGGCGAAGTTGTGTACTTCAGTACCCCTGTTCTGTTTTCAGGAGTGGTTAATGAAGCAATTCTTACAGTTACCGATGTCAACGGGAATGCTTCTTCTCAAACGGTTAATGTAACGGTTGAAGACAACATTGCCCCGATAGCCCTTGCACAGGACATTACCATTCAGTTGGATGCAGCTGGACAGGCTTCCATCACCTCTGAAATGATCAACAACGGATCAACTGACGCCTGCGGAATTGCTTCGCTGGCTTTGGATAAAACCACTTTCGACTGCTCAAATGTTGGTGCTAACAATGTGACTTTAACTGTGACCGATGTGAACGGTAATGTTTCAACGGCCACAGCAATTGTAACTGTTGAGGACAATGTTGCCCCTGTTGTGATTACTCAAAATGTAACTATTCAGCTTGATGCAAACGGACAGGCAAGCGTTACCGCTATTCAAATCAACAACGTTTCGACTGACGCCTGTGGAATTGCTTCATTGGCTTTGGATAAAACCAATTTCGACTGTTCAAATGTTGGCATGAACACTGTTACCCTAACGGTTACCGATGTGAATGGAAACGTTTCGACCGGAACTGCCGTGGTTACTGTTGAAGATCATGTTGCTCCATCACTTGTTGTTCCAGCTTCCATCACCCAACTGAATGATACGGGAGTATGCGGGGCAGTGATCAATATTGGCTTGGCAACTGCTGCCGACAATTGTGCAATTGCCACAATTGTTAACAATGCACCTGTTTTCTTCCCGGTAGGTACAACCACTGTTACCTGGACTGCAACCGATGTGAATGGAAATGCGACTTCGGCAAACCAAACCGTTACTGTTACCAACAATAATCCAGTGATTAATGTGCTGACAGTTAGCATACCGGTATTGTTAGGCGATGCTGTAGTTGCAAATGCTACTTTTACCGACAACAATGTTGTAGTAGCAACCTGGCATTGGGGAGATGGTTCAACTTCTTCAGGAGTAATTGGTACCTCTGACATCTCCGGAGACCACGTGTATGCCACAACCGGACTATATGATGTAAAGCTTGTAATCGAAGACGCCTGTGGTAAAACCGATGAAGAAACATTCAGTTATACCGTCGTATTCAATCCTTGTGCAGGACATGTTACCGGTGGTGGTTGGATTAATCTGACTCCTGGTTCTTACCCGGCAAAACCTACCCTGAAAAGCAAAGCTACTTTTGAGTTTGCACTGAAATATGTTGGAAATTCGATTGATGGTCACAACAGCAAAATTAAATTCCAAATCAAAGAAACCAAGTTCGAATTTAGAAGCTCTGTAATTAACTGGTTAATGGTTAACAACGATCAGGCTATTTTTAGCGGTACTGGCACAATCAATGGTTCAGGAAATTACACTTTCGTAGCTTCTGTAATTGACGGCGATGTCGTTAATTTGAAACAATCTGATTACTTCCGCATTATAATTAAGGATATGGCCGGTAATGTCGTATTCGATAATCAGGCTGGAAGCGTTGATGCTGCAAGAGCTGCTCAGAAAATTGATCAGGGATCCATCCAGATTCACAAAGGTAAATGTAAAGAAAAGGACGACGACGATGACGACAAGAAAGATGATGGTAAGAAAAGCGCAAGCATTATTACCAATGACTTTAATGTAACCCTTTATCCAAATCCTGTGCGCAGCGAAATCAACCTGAAAGTACAATCAATGCCGGAAGGAAGTCTGACCATTGAAATATTTGACATGACAGGTCGTGCTTATATGAAAAACAGCAAAGTGGATGTTTTAGGCGGACAAGTTCAGGTGAATGTTTCAAATGTTGGAATGGTTCATGGAAACTATATTATGCGGGTAATTGACAATGAATCTATATAATCAGTAAAGGGTCTGTTCATACAAGAAAACACAAACCCATAGTTTTGAATTCACCGAAAGCCCTGTTTCCAAATGGAAACAGGGCTTT
>JAUYTA010000278.1 GCA_030695265.1 Bacteroidota bacterium | reverse complement strand
AGTTGGATATTTGCAAAGATGTGTAATTTAAATCATTAATGCAATGCAATTCTTTGTATATAAATTACATAATTCTTACTTTTTCAGGGAACTCCTGACCACAAGGTCTTTCTGTGGATAATAACGGGGATTTTTATTTGCCATAAAGTTAACATTAAAATACCTTCAGCGGCTGTTTGAAATTCATACTTCGCATTTAATTTATGAGGAATGGTCATTGTCAAAGATCGTGCCGCAGGAAGAAGATGAGTTAGAAGTGGAGTAAACCCGAATTCAAATTTGTAATTATTTGTGATGAATGAATATTGTGAGAGATAAGATAAAAAAACCGCTGAAGATCAATGTCTTCAGCGGTTGTAGTTTTCCTTAAAGTGCCCGGAACAAGACTCGAACTTGCACAAGCTTGCGCTCACTAGTCCCTGAAACTAGCGTGTCTACCAATTTCACCATCCGGGCATTTGCTTTTCTTTTAAAGCGCTGCAAATATAAAAACATTTATCAATTTGAAGATTGTTTTGTTGTGCTATTTTGAATTATTTTTGATCCAGATTTTGATTCTGCAATCATGAAAATTTAATCCTGGAAGTTCGTTTATCGGCGGAATTCAGCAATTAGCCGTTTTTGTTGTGCTTCAGTGAATATAAATGATTCTTTTTGCCTGAACAATTAAATCCGGTTTGCAATGATTCAAAAGTATCTTGAAGATTATGCTGTATTTTGGGAAGACAGCAAATCTGATTTTCCATTTATAGCCCAAAAATTCAACCAGAACGAGAAGCAATCGCGTGAAGAAATTCTTGATAAGTACATTCAGTCGGTAAAAGTCGTCAGAAATGGAAAGTTAACCCGGAAGAATTTCAATGAAAAGGACGAACGATTGTTTTTTGAAAATACAAGAACCTTTTTCAGGGATGGGCTCGATTTTACCCAAATACAACTTCAGGTAATGTTCTCAGACGAATTAACTGAGGTTACACGGCAATTTGTCAGAAAAGCAAGACGGTTCGATCCAACATTGACATTTCACGATATTTTTCAGGCTTGCCGGAATATGTGGATTATGAATGGATTACAAATTGTTTTGGGGCTACCGGTAAGGCAAACCCCATCTATGTTTGCTTATAGTTTGTTGTACCCATATACCGACAATCTGATCGATAATCCTGCGATTAGCTCATCTGATAAGTTAATTTTCAACAATAATTTTTATTTGCGTTTGAATGGTCAAAAACCAGAGCCGAACAATTATGCTGAACAAACCATTTTTAGTTTGGTATCGATGATTGAAGATGAATATCCGCGATCAGGTTATCCTGAAGTTTACCAGAGTTTACTTGCAATTCATCAGGCCCAAACACAAAGTATGTATTTAATTCATTCTGGCGATGATCTTTCGGAAACCGAAATTCTAAAGATATGTATTGCAAAAGGTGGTGCATCGGTTTTGGCCGACGGTTATCTGGTGGCTGGCCGGCTCAGTAAAGATCAGGAGCACTTTCTGTTTGGGTACGGCGCATATTTGCAATTATTGGATGATATTCAGGATATTGATGAAGATCAGTCTGCAGGTTTGAAAACTGTTTTTTCAGGAAGTAATCAATTGTTGGATACCAGGCTCAATAAAACTTACTGGTTTGGCGAACAGGTTATGAAAAGCTTGCCACTTTTTGGAGGTCAGCAAATTGATGTATTTCAATCGTTGATGCGAAAAAGTATGGATCTTTTTATCATCGAAGCTATTGCACAAAATCCTGATTATTACAGTAAAAAGTATGTATTCGAAATGGAAAATCATTCACCGTTCAGTTTTTCATATATTCAGAATAGAAAAGAGAAATTTGCCCCTTATAATGGACTTTTGCTCACCGCCATTGAAGAATTTGCATTAAGTGAATATGTTAACAACAATTGATACTTATGTTGAGACTTTTATTTTTGTGTTATAA
>JAUYTA010000276.1 GCA_030695265.1 Bacteroidota bacterium | reverse complement strand
TGACAAAAACGGGAATTTTGCCAATCTCCATATCGACAACGCAACTGATGAAATCCGATCGGCCTGCTATTCCACCGGATGGAAAGATTACATCAAGGAAGTTTTACTAAAATTGGCTGTTGAATACGGGTTGGAATATTTGAAACTCGATTTTGCGGTGGTTTCGAGCGCGTATGTTTTTGATACCGAAAACTCGGGTTGCTATTCAACAGAACACTCCGGGCATAAGGACCAACGCGAATCGATGTATGCCAATTATGAAAGGATGTGGGAAATGTTTGATGAACTTCATGCCGCCAAGCCCAATCTTTTTATCGACTGCACATTTGAAACGATGGGCGGATTGCAGATGATCGATTATGCCATGCTGAAACACGCGGAAGGCAATTGGCTTTCGAATTTTGCAGGCGACCAGGGTGAAAAAACAGACTTACGGGTGCGCAACATGGCATGGTGGCGCTCGCCGGCAATTCCGGCAACTGCACTGGTTATCGGTAACCCGCAGATGCAGGACAAAGGTTGGGAAAACCATATTAAATCACTGGCAGGCGCTTTGCCCATTATGCTGGGCGATCCGAGGCAGTTGTCGCCTCCGGACCTTAAAAAATACCGCGCTTATGCCGATTGGCTTCAGGCGATGCAAAACAAATACGACATGATGAGCTACCGTCAGGATTTGCCCGGCTTTGGCGAGCCGATGGAAGGACATTGGGATGGTTTCCAGCGAATTAATACGGATACGAAAAATGGCGGGATCATTGCGGTTTTCAGGCACGGAGCCATCGAAAACAAGCGCCTGGTTACTGTGAAATACCTCGATCCGGTTGCAACTTACGAAGTGCGTTTCATGGATGGAAAACCATTGGCAACTTTAACCGGCGACCAATTGAAAACCAAAGGATTTGTGTTGAACCTGAATGAGTTGTATTCAGGAGAGTTACTGGAAATCAGGAAGAAATAATATCAGACAATTTAGCCGTCGCGAATGGCTGAAACAAACCGGAATTATTTCAACCGGGTTATTACTGAATTCAGCATTGGTAAGTTGCGCACTTAAAAAGAACCCCACCATTTTACTGGTTTCGGGCTGGCTTACAAACATGACTTTCCTCTACCGATGTTAGATTTTGTAAGATGCTGAAAATGAATTCGCTTCGATGGAACCTGTGGAAGTTGATTTTCACTACGTGAAACCTGTCATTACCGCATTGTCGCTATTTGAAAAATAGCTTTTCACTACCAGTGACGCCGGACCATATGATATTGATGTGGGGTAATTGTATGTCAATCAATCGTAAGTGTTTTGTGTATTTTGTTATGTTGACAAATTAATGTGGAAGAAAAGTGGCTGGAAATGAAAATAAATGCCTTGTAATCGATTGACTACAAGGCATTTGTTTTCTTGAAGTGACCCTACCGGGATTCGAACCCAGATCATAAGAACCGGAATCTTACATTCTATCCATTGAACTATAGGGCCGGCTGTTTTTTCAGCGAGCACAAAAATAATAAAACTTGAATCTTATCAGCCTGTTTTATACAAATTAATTGTGCTACTTTTGAGCCCATTAAATTAGCTATATGTCAACAGAAAAACTATTGAAAAAGTGCCGCATTGAATTCGATGAATATTTCAAGTCGCTGACGATTGATTCACCTGATAACCAACATAAATTGGAGGAAATTAGGGCACATTCAATTCGGGTGGCAGACAATTCGCTTTTGCTGGCAAACGTTGTTTTGCAACCAGAAGAGGAAAAAGGGATAGCAACGATTAATGCCCTTTTTCATGATATTGGCAAAGCTTCCATGGTTGCGAAGAACCTCGATCCATTGGTTATTCAGCGTGATCATGCAACGGTTTCATCGAAGATTATTCAGCAAATGGAATTTTACCAGAACCTGACTGCCGATTTTCAGGTAATTATTTTGAAAGCGATTGAAAACCACAATAAACAGAAATTACCCAAGCTCGACAGTGAGCAGCAAACCATTTTTGCACATTTACTTCGGGATGCCGATAAATTGGATATTTATGATTCTGCTTATCGTTTCTTTAAGGAAAAGTATGGTATTCAGCCGGTTATTACAATTGATCTGACTAAAAGTTCAGAGGTTTCAGAAAAAATAATTAAAAGTATTATGGCCGGTAAAGCGGCTTC
>JAUYTA010000274.1 GCA_030695265.1 Bacteroidota bacterium | reverse complement strand
TGAGGAAGATGATTTCCGGGAGGCGATAACACGTTTCAAAAAAATGGTTGAAAATAAAACCTCCGACTACTTCGATGTATTTGAGGTTGAAGGAATTATAGACCATTTTCTGGAAGAAGGAGAAATTTCACTTGCCCATATTGCAGTTGAAACCGGGACAAAAATACATCCGGGTGCCATTTCCATACAAATTCGCAAAGCTCAGGTACTTATGCACGAAGGAAATCTGGAAGAGTGTCTGGAACTGTTAAGTGTTGCCGAAAAAATTGAAACCACCAATCCTGAACTTTACCTTACCAAAGGTGCTGCCCTGAACTTGCTGGGCGATGTAAACGAAGCAATTAAAGCCTACGAATATGCGCTGATGCTGCCGCTCGACGAAATTGACGAAACCCTTTACAATATAGGAATCTCATTTGGTCAGGCTGGTGAAACCTACCTTGCCATCAAATACCTCGAAAAAGCATACAAAAGCAATCCCGACAACGAAATTGTACTTTACGAACTTGGGTATTATTACGACCGCGACTCTCAATTCGAAAACAGTATAGAACTTTACAACAAATACCTCGATATCGATCCATTTAACCATTCGGTTTGGTACAATATCGGCATCACTTACAATAGATTGGGCAAATTCGAAAAAGCCATTGAAGCCTACGATTTTGCGCTTGCACTGAATGATGAATTTCTACATGCCCACTTCAACAAAGCGAATGCGTTGGCGAACAACAATCAATTCGAAGAAGCCATTATCTGCTACAATGAATACCTGCTGCTCGATAAAGACAACGATGATGCATTCTGCTATCTGGCCGAATGTTACCTGAACAGCGACAATTACGGTGAAGCGCTTGTTAATTATCAGAAAGCAATCCGCCTGAACGACAAAAATTCGAGCGCCTGGTATGGTTCCGGATTAATCATGTGGTCGGAAGGACAATTGGTCGAAGCAAAAACCTTCTTTAAAAATGCAATCAGGTTGGAAGAAGACAATGCTGATTTCTGGTCGATGATTGCCAGAGTTCATGCCGAATTAAATGAAATAAAGGAAGCAGTTGCCTCATTCGAAATGGCATCTTCGCTCGAACCTGAAAATATTGAAAACTGGCTCTCGTATTCGGAAATGTATTACGATTTGGACAACACCGACAAAGCCATAAAAATACTTAGAACAGCCAACAAGACAAACAAGTCGAACGCTTACCTCGACTACAGGCTTACCGCCTATTTGCTTGATAAAAATGAAGAACTGGAAGCTGCCTGTCATTTTGAAAGAGCGCTGAAAATTGATTTCAGTAAAAGCAGCGAACTTTTTGAATTTTATCCTGAAGCTTTAAAAATTGAATCGATAAAAAAACTTATCTCCCAATATCAATCAACGAAACTATAAAACAATGAATTTTCGATTGCCACACATGCCTGAGCGTCCGGCACAACCCCGTGAAATCGGGTTAACGATGGTCATGGACAAAGGGTTGAGTTTGCGCGAAGCAGAAGATTTGTGCGATATTTCGGCACCCTACTGCGATCTGATGAAACTTGGTTTTGGAACTTCTATCATTACCAACCGGTTGCTCGAAAAAGTCAGGCTATACAAATCGGCCGGGCTAAAACCCTATTTCGGAGGAACTCTTTTTGAAGCTTTTGCAGTTAGAAATCTGATGGACGATTACCGCCGTTATCTGGACAAGTATGAAATGGAAATGGTGGAAGTATCTGACGGAGTGATGGAACTGGACCATGATTTGAAATGCAGATACATTTCGGAACTCAGCAAAAACTACACGGTTTTATCAGAGGTCGGATCTAAACTGAAAGGAAAAGAAATTTCCAACGAAAAATGGATTGAATACATGCAAACCGAACTTCAGGCCGGAGCATGGAAAGTGATTGCCGAAGCCCGCGAAAGTGGAAACATGGGCATTTACAACGACGATGGATCTGCCAATTTCAAGCTGATTCTGGACATCAAAAAAGCGCTTGACCCCGACACGATTCTTTGGGAAGCGCCGCTTAAAAACCAACAGGTTTGGTTCATAAAATTACTGGGTTCGAATGTCAACCTTGGAAACATAGCAACCGACGAAATTATTCCGCTCGAAACCCTCCGGCTCGGGCTCCGCGGCGACACGCTGCTTACCTTTTTACCCTGCATTCACAACTGGGACATATAAAACAGAAAAGGTGGTCGGAAATGGCCACCTTTTCTGTTTTATAAAGGCAATAAAAAACCCGCCGGGTAAGGTGTGAGGTGATTTTTCCGGCGGGGGTTTATAATAAAACACGATCAATTCACCACAAATATATAGAAGTAATCAA
>JAUYTA010000265.1 GCA_030695265.1 Bacteroidota bacterium | reverse complement strand
GGAGGAATTGCCCGCGATGGTGCAAAACTGATAAATGCCGTTGCCAATGCAGCAGTTCCAAAGTTTACTGTGGTAATTGGCGGTTCTTTTGGCGCCGGAAATTATGCTATGGCAGGACGTTCGTTCGATCCTCATTTTCTGTTTATGTGGCCACATTCGCGTATTTCGGTGATGGGTGGCGAACAAGCTTCCGGAGTTTTGAAAAGCATTGGAAACAATGGGTCGGGAGATAAATTACTCGAACAGTTTAATGTGGAAAGTTCGGCTTATTACAGCTCGTCACGTTTGTGGGACGATGGAATCATCGATCCTGCAGATACCCGAAAAGTGCTGGCAATGGCAATTTCTGTCTCGCTGAACCGTTCGTTCGGAGAACCGGATTATGGAGTTTTCAGGATGTAAAGAGAAAGAAGCCTCCCCCAAACCCCCTCCGAAAGAGGGGGCTTAAAGAAACGCTTTGAATAATATTATAGAAAACAAAAGATGAAATTTTCAAGACATATGAACGCCGGCTCTTACTCCCTTCCTTCGGAGGGGGCAGCGGGAGGCTCATATAAATATATTGAAGTTAAGATTGAGAAAGCCGTCGCCCGGATATCATTAAATCGTCCGGAGAGGCACAATGCGCTTATTCTAGAGATGATTGCTGAACTGGATCAGGCGCTGGATGAGATTTCCGGCCGAAACGACCTGCTTTTTATGGTACTTTCCGGAAATGGCCGATCATTTTGTGCCGGAGCCGATCTGAACTGGTTTTACGGATCAGACGAAAACAATCAGGAGGAAAATGCGGCGCGCTATAAACATTTAGCAGATCTGTTATTGAAACTATACCAATTGCCATTAATAACCATTGCTTGTGCTCGTGGAAACGTATTTGGCGGTGGCATTGGACTGATGGCTGCCTGTGATTTTGTGCTGGCCGAAGCAAACACCCGTTTCATGTTCAGTGAAGTAAAACTAGGCCTTTTACCTGCTACAATTTTGCCGTTTGTAGCCAAAAGATTGTCAGTTCAAAATCTGCGGAAATGGATCTTGACCGGAAGTTTATTCTATGCTACCGAAGCACATCAGGCAGGTTTGGCGGATATTCTATACGAAGAAGATCAGTTGCAAAAGACATTGTCAGAATTTCTGAACTCTTTCGATGCGGGAGCACCTTCGGCAGTGAAGAGAGCGAAAAACACGATCAATCAGGTGACGTCCGGAGCCATTGGAGTAAATGATACCGGACTGACAGCAGTAATTTTGGCGGAAGCGCTTTCCTCGCCAGATGGTCAGGAAGGAATTCAGGCATTTCTGGAAAAGCGAAAACCAAACTACAGCCTCATCCCCAACCCTTCTCCAAAGGAGAAGGGAGCAGGCGCTACAAATTCTGAAAATCTTAACATATAAGAGCATGCCGAATCTCTTTCAACCCGAAAATGCGCGAGTGCCGAGGTTTTTCTCCCCTCCTTCGGAGGGGTTGGGGGAGGCTATTCTCATCGCCAACAGAGGCGAAATTGCAGTTCGGATCATCCGGGCGGCACAAAAGAACGGCGTTCGTACTGTGGCAGTTTATGCCGCCGACGATGCTGAATCTTTGCATGTTTCGCTGGCTGACGAAGCGGTTTTGCTTTCCGGAAAAACCCTAAACGATACGTATCTTAATCAGCAAAAAATTATTCAGATTGCAAAAAAATCTGGCGTTGAAGCCATTCATCCCGGATATGGATTTCTTTCCGAAAATGCCGGTTTTGCTCAAAAAGTGGCCGATGCAGGACTCATTTTTATTGGTCCTTCTCCTGAAAACATCCGCCTGATGGGTGAAAAAAATCAGGCTTTCAAATACGTTGAATCCCTGGGAATACCCGTTTTACCTTCATTTCGCGGAACAGTTGCAGAATTGGCTCAGCACACTCATGAAATGGAATTTCCGGTGATGGTGAAAGGCTCGGCGGGCGGCGGCGGAAAAGGAATGGTGATTTGTGAATCGCCGGAAGAATTGCTTCCTGCACTCGAAAAAGCAGAACGGCAGGCAATCAGCTATTTTGGAAACGGTGAATTGTTCGTTGAGAAATATTTGCCAAGAGCACGCCACCTTGAAGTGCAGCTTTTAGCCGACCATCATGGAAAAGTACTTCACTTTTTCGAACGCGAATGTTCTGTTCAACGCAACTTTCAGAAGATTATCGAAGAAGCGCCTTCGCCATCGATCAGCGAAAATCTGCGGATTGAACTGACTTCAGCAGCAGTAAAAATTGCCCGGTCGATGAATTACCGGAACGCTGGAACCATCGAATTTTTGCTTGACGAAACCGGCCATTTTTATTTTTTGGAGATGAATACCCGCATTCAGGTGGAGCATCCGGTTACAGAAATGATTACCAATTCGGATCTGGTTTCTTTACAATTGCTGGTGGCTGCCGGAAATCCATTGCCAATAAATCAGGAAGATATTCAGATTTCTGGACATGCCATCGAAGTGCGGCTATGTGCCGAAGACGCTACCCGGGATTTCCTTCCATCCTCCGGAAAGATCAATGTTTGGGATTTTCCGGCAGAACAGAATATTAGGCTTGAAACTTTTGTTTCGGAAGGAATAAACGTTTCACCCAATTACGATTCACTGCTTGCGAAAATAATTGTCAGGGGCGAAAATCGCGAAAAGGCAATTGGAAAAATGAAGCAAGTGCTTTCCGAAACCTGTATTTCAGGAATTCACACCAATCTTTCATTTTTGTCAGGATTGATTGAAAGTACCGAATTTCAAGAGAATAAAATTTCCACACGATATATTGACACAAATTTAAAGTTGATCAATCTGCAAATTCAGGATAAAAAAGAAAACCAGAACAATCACAAGCTGGTGATTGCCTACCTGATTTTTCATTTTCAGCAAACAAATTATACAAAAGATTCGGTTTGGAACCAGATTGGATTCTGGAGAATAATGCAGGAATTTGAGGTTTCGATTGAAGGAGAAAAATACAAATGTGGAATTGAGAACGGAAAGATTTTCAGAATCAATCATCAGGAATATCTGGTGAATAACTGGAAACTGACAGGCAAAAAACTTGAAATTCAAATTGATCGGCAAGCAGAAAAGTTCTATATATTTGAAGAAATTGGGAGAACATTGATTGGGACAAACGGTTTCACGTATGAATTGCAAAGCAACAGTTTGCTTCAGCAGGCCAAAGTTGACCGTAAAAATCTGGAAACCATAAATATTTTTCAGAACCTTATTTGCGCCGATTTGTTTGGTAGGGTATTGAAAATAAATGTATGTGAGGGAGATGCAGTCTGTTCGGGACAAAAATTACTGACGCTGGAATCGATGAAAACTGAAATTCATGTACTTTGTGCGGTGGATGCAATGGTTAAAAAAATTCACATTAAGGAAGGGAATACAGTGATTGAAAAGCAATTACTGTTGGAGCTTGAGGCCCCCTCCAACTCCCCCGCAGGGGGAGATTAAAAAAGTGCTGATTTACAGAATAACAAAACAAGAACATTACAGATTCTGAAATTTTGACAAATAGAGAACAAATAAAAAACGATACAATCCAGGAAGTCCCCCTACGGGGGATTTAGGGGGCTCATAATTTATATATATATATGAATGCATTATTAAAGGAAAAACATCATCAGATACGGGCGAAAGTTCGTCATTTTGCCGAGAAGTTTATAAAACCGGTGATCGATGATTTTGACGAGAAGGAGATATTTCCGGTAGAACTGGTTCGGGAAATGGGCAAGACCGGCGTATTGGGGATGCATGTTCCCGAAGAATTTGGTGGACAGGGAGCTGATTACCTTTCGTACATTATTGCCATTGAGGAAGTTGCCCGGATTGACAGCTCGATGGCTGCAACGCTTGCTGCGCACAACTCGCTGGGTGTTGGCCCAATCCTGGAATTCGGCACACAAAAACAAAAAGAAAAGTTTCTTCCTGCATTTTGTACCGGAGAAAAGCTTTGGGCTTTCGGGCTGACCGAAGAGAATGCAGGTTCTGATGCACAGGGAGTTGAAACAACTGCTGTGATAACCGGAGATGAATTCCTGATAAACGGCTCAAAAAAATATATCACCAACGGAACCTCTGAAATATCAGCTGGAATGACCACTTTGGCCATTACCGGCGAAAAGGATGGCCGAAAAGAATTTACTGCCATTTTGGTTGAAAAAGAACGACAGGGGTTTATCCGCGAAACCATGAAAAACAAATTGGTTTGGCGTGCAGCGGATAATGGAATGCTTTATTTCAACGATTGCCGGGTTCCGCTCGAAAACCAGTTGGGCGAGCGCGGTTATGGTTTTAAAATCATGCTGAAAACGCTTGATTCGGGTCGTTTATCGATTGCAGCCATAGGCCTCGGATTGGCACAGGGAGCCTACGAAATCGCCCTTGCCTATTCAAAACAACGCAAACAATTCGGAAAATCGTTGAGCGAATTTCAGGTCATCGCCTTCAAACTTGCAGACATGGCCGTGAAAATTGAAAATGCGCGAAACTCGTTGTACAATGCCTGCTGGATGAAAGACAATGGACATTCATACGCGCAACAAGCAGCCATGTCGAAACTGTATTGTTCTGAAATTGCCCGAGAGGTGGCCGACGAAGCGGTTCAGATTCTGGGTGGCGCCGGATTATTTAAAAACCGGGAATGGCCCATCGAGCGTTTCTACCGCGATCAGCGATTGCTCCAGATTGGTGAAGGAACATCAGAAATTCTGCGGATGGTAATTTCACGAAATATCTTGAAATAATTCTCAATGGCTTCCGACCGAAAACTCGAACACATCAAACTTGCGCTTGATTCGCAGACCAAACTGACGGAGCAAGACCAGCGTTTCAACTACGAACCAATGCTGGCTGCCCATCCTGAAAATTCAGATTTGAGTATTCTATTTCTCGGCAAAACGATGCGAAATCCCATTTGGGTTTCGAGCATGACTGGCGGAACTGGTGTGGCACAGACTATCAACAGAAACATTGCACGCGCCTGCCGCGAATTTGGAATGGGAATGGGACTCGGCTCCTGTCGCAAATTACTATTCGATAAAACCAATTGGGACGATTTTAATTTCAGGAATGAAATTGGCGACGATCAGCCATTTTGGGCCAATTTGGGAATTGCACAAATTGAAGAATTGCTCGCATCAAAGAATATTCAGGCAGTTGGCGATCTGGTCGGAGAACTTCGCGCTGACGGATTGATCGTGCATGTCAATCCCTTGCAGGAATGGTTTCAGCCTGAAGGAAACCGCCTGAAACAATCTCCTTTGCAAACGATTCAGCAATTGCTCACTCAGGTCGATTTTAAGATTATTGTGAAGGAAGTTGGTCAGGGTTTTGGTCCTGAAAGTATGCGGCAATTGCTTGCCCTTCCGATAGAAGCCATTGAATTTGGAGCCTACGGAGGAACCAACTTCGCTAAACTGGAAATGTTGCGCGGCGATCCCCAAAAACTGGAAGCGGGCTTGCCATTTGCATTTGTCGGCCAGTCTGCCAGTCAAATGGTCAACTCCGTGAATCAAATCCTGAAAGAAAATCCGAATCCTGCTTGTCGCCAGCTGATTATTTCGGGCGGAATTCAAAATGCCCTGGACGGTTATTATCTAACTTCCAAAAGCCAGTTGCCGGCTGTTTTCGGAATGGCTTCAGCTGTGTTGAAACATGCTTCTGTAAGTTACGAATCGCTGGCAGCTTTCCTCGAAAATCAAATTCAGGCGCTTCAACTTGCAAATGCTTTTTTAAAAATAAATCCCGATTATCATGGATAATTCCATTATTCAGGGGTTCTCGAAATACACCAAACAACAACGAATCAATGCATTGATTCAGAAATACGGATTTGAACCAGATTTGGCTGAATGGCTTGGTTCTTTCGAAGCAACCAACGAAACTATCCGCAAAATCATCGACGATTTGAGCGAAAACCCGGTTTCAAGTTTTCATCTTCCTTTTTCCGTAGCTCCAAATTTTGTGGTGAACGGCAAAAATTTATTTTTTCCATTGGTTTCCGAAGAGAGTTCGGTTGTTGCCGCGCTGGCAAATGCAGCCGGTTTTTGGGCGAAGCGGGGCGGTTTTCATGCTGAAGTTTTGGGCACCGAAAAAAAAGGACAACTTCATTTCAAATGGAATGGGAATCCGGAGTATTTACAATCGCTTTTTCCTGAAATTCGATTGAAGTTGCTGACTGAAAGTGCTTTTCTGACAGCAAAAATGGAAGAGCGCGGAGGCGGAATTACCCAGATTGAACTTAAATCATTGCCAACTATTTTGCCTAACTATTTTCAGCTTGATGCCGGTTTTGAAACCTGCGATGCAATGGGCGCCAACTTTATCAATTCGTGCTTGGAACAATTCGGTAAAAGCCTTCAGGATTATTTTCTGACCAGCGAAAAGATTTCAACCGGCCAGCGTGAATGTGAAATCATCATGGCTATTTTATCCAATTATACTCCTGAAAGCCGTGTTCGCGCATGGGTGGAATGTCCGGTCAATGAGTTATTCGACGGCAAAACAGAAGCTGAATGTTTTCAGTTTGCACAAAAGTTTGAACAGGCCATCCGCATTTCGCAGACAGATGTTTCGCGGGCAGTAACGCACAACAAAGGTATTTTCAACGGTATTGATGCGCTGGCTGTGGCAACCGGAAACGATTTTCGGGCCATTGAAGCTTGCGGACACGCTTTTGCCACCCGCAACGGTCAATATGCTGGCCTAACAGATGTGCAGGTTAAGAATAGAATGTTTCGGTTCAGCATCGAAATTGCAATGGCAGTCGGAGTAGTTGGCGGCGTAACAGCAGTTCATCCACTTTCGAAACTGGCGATGCGGATACTCGGAAATCCATCGGCGTTGGAATTAATGATGTATCTGGCAGTGGCCGGACTGGCATCCAATTTTGGAGCGGTGAAAGCGCTGGTTTCTGGCGGAATTCAGCAGGGACACATGAAAATGCATTTGAGCAATATCCTGAACCAACTGAATATTCCGGAGGAAAAAAGGGCTGAAATTCAAAGCTATTTTCAGGATAAAACAGTATCGTTTTCGGCGGTGGAAGAGTATTGGAGGAATCTTGAATCTTGAATGTCGAATCTATTGACTTCTTCCTCAACATATCGCGCCAACGGCAAGCTGCTTTTAACCGGAGAATACCTGATTCTTCACGGGGCAAAGGCAATTGCGCTACCGATTAAATTGGGTCAACAATTGACCGTTCAGGATAGACTGAATTCTGAAGACATAATTTGGCAGGCTTTTTATGAAGGAAAAGTATGGTTTTCGTGTGAGCTAAATCCAAATGATTTTTCGGCTATCAAAACCAGTCATACTGAAAAAGCGGCAACACTGAGCAAAATATTTCGAACCATCAAAACACTGAATCCAATCTTTCATCCAAAAGCCGGAACTAAAATAGAAACATCGCTGGAAGCCAATCCAGAATGGGGTTTTGGCAGCAGCAGCACATTGATCAGCCTTCTTTCGCAATGGGCAGGTGTCGATCCTTTTATCCTGAACGAACTGGTATTTCAAGGCTCAGGATTTGACATTGCCTGCGCAAATGCTGACGGACCGATTTTGTATGTCAGGAACAAACCAGCGCAACCAATTGTATTGAATTATCCGTTTTCAGAACAACTGTTTCTGGTGTATTCAGGAAAAAAGAAAAAAACAAGTTCCGAAGTCAGTACATTCCTGAAAGAGAAAAAGGTTTCGGATCGGCTGATTCAGGAAGTTTCGGCATTGTCGGACGAGTTTGCAGGCTGCCTTGATCAAAATAATTTCAACAAATTAATAAGACAACACGAAGAAATTGTTGGCAGGCTGATCGGGCAAATACCTGTGAAAGAGCAGCTTTTCAATGACTTTGATGGCGCGATAAAATCGTTGGGGGCATGGAGTGGCGACTTCTACCTGATTTCGTCAGCACTGCCTTTTTCAGGAGTGAAAAAATATTTTGATAATAGAGGATTAACCACTATTTTTAGATGGAATGAACTGATCTTAAAACGGGAAAACCAATGACCGGAACAACAAAGCATGTCCATTGGGCAAGTAAATGGCGATGTCCTTCGAATATTGCGCTGGTGAAATACTGGGGGAAACGTGATTTTCAGAAACCAATGAACCCATCGTTGAGTTTTGTGCTTCAGAATGCCTTTACCGAAACATCGGTGGAATTGCTGAAGGAAGGTGAGCAGAAAGTTGAGTTTTATTTTGAGGGTGCGCCCAGCGCTTTTGGCGATCGGATTGAAAAATTCCTCCATACTATTTCCAAGCAAATGCCATGGATTCACAAATACAATTTCAGAATTCACAGTCACAACAGTTTCCCGCATTCGGCTGGAATTGCGTCGTCGGCATCGTCGTTTGGCGCATTGGCGTTGTGCATTACTGAAATCGACTTTGCCATTTCAGGAAGAGAACCTGACCACCCGGATCTATGGTTAAAAGCTTCGGAAATAGCGCGACTGGGAAGTGGAAGCGCCTGCCGGTCGGTGTATCCGGGTTTCGCGATTTGGGGTCAGACACAATTGTTTGAATCGTGCAGCGACGAACATGCGATAATGATATATGAAGGAATTCACCCCGCTTTTTACGGCCTTCGCGATGCCATTCTGATGGTTGATTCAGGTACCAAACAGGTTTCCAGTTCTGTCGGGCACGAGCTAATGAACGATCATGTTTTTCAACGGGCACGTATTGGGCAGGCACATCAGAATATCAACGAGTTGTATCTTGCCATGCTCACCGGAAATCTGGAAAGTTTTATTGAAGTAGTTGAAAATGAAGCACTGAGTTTGCATGCCATGATGATGACTTCCAATCCATCGTTTATTTTGCTGAAACCGAATAGTCTTGAATTGATCAGCCGAATCAGAAGGTTTCGTGAAAGAGCGAAAATACCGGTTTTATTTACGATTGATGCTGGACCAAATATTCATTTGCTCTATTTCAAAAAGAATGAGCTGGATGTGAAAGCTTTTATTGAACGTGATTTACTGGAATTTTGTGAAGATGGAAATTGGATTGACGACCGGATCGGAAAAGGGCCGGTAAGGGTGGTAGCCTCCCCCAAATAGCCTCCCCCGACCCCTCCGAAGGAGGGGAGTAAGAATCGGTATGCAGAGATTTATTATTTTACATTGGAACAAGTGTTTAAAAAAGCTAAAATGTTCAGAACCTTCAATTTCCCGAAGTCTCCCCTTCGGGGAGATTTAGAGGGGCTTTCCTCCCTTCCCCATGGGGGAAGGGTTGGGGATGGGGCTTGCGTCTTCAACTCAAAACTCCTTCTTTTTGGCGAATACGGACTGATGTTCGGTGCAAAAGCTCTTTCAGTTCCGTTCGACCGGTTTTCGGGTTTTCTCGATTTTGATTCGGATCAATCGCATCAGGAAAGTACGACCGAAATCCGAAAGTTCTACGAACACCTGAAAACGGACGATGACAGCCAAAAACTGAATTTTCCGTTCGATTTGCAAAGCCTGAAAACTGATCTTGAAAAAGGATTGTATTTTAACTCAAATATTCCGCAGCAATATGGTGTTGGAAGTTCTGGCGCATTGGTGGCGGCGCTTTTCAGCCGGTATGCCGAAAGTTCTGTTCCAGAAGCTGAACTTACGCCTGAATCGCTGAAAGTTGATTTTTCAATGCTGGAAAGCTATTTTCACGGCAAAAGTTCGGGAATTGATCCGCTGATTTCATTTTTGAACTGTCCTTTGCTGATCGATTCAAAAAAAACAATTCACCATGTAAAAATAAATTTGGCTGAAACTGATTTATCGTTTGCGTTAATTGATACCGGAACAACCGGACCAACCGGCCCGCTGGTTCAGCATTTTATTGAACGGTCGAACTTTCCGGAGTTTAAACTGGCATTCGATAAACAGTTTATTCCGGCCAACAACGGCTGCGTAGAATCGTTGCTGAACGGCGATCAACAAAACTTTTTTCTTTTTCTGGAACAACTGATTCACTTTCAGTTACAGCATTTCCAGCGAATGATTCCCGGAGATTTTCATGGTATAATTTCAGCAGCGCTAACCGAAAAGGTTTTTATAAAACTGTTGGGATCGGGCGGTGGCGGCTTTTTGCTGGTCATTTCAGAAACTAAAAATGGGCTTAAAAACTGGGCCGGCAAGAATCAAATTGAATTGTTAATGGTTAACTAAAACCAACATTTCGCCACTCATAGAAAAATCGGCTGCCGAAGTAATTTTCACATCCACAATCTTTCCCATCAATGATGCATCGCTGTGATCGAGTCGGACAATAAGCTTGCCTTCAGTGAGTCCGGTTGAAAAGCCTGTTTTCCGGTCGGTTCCGTTGATCAGAACACGCATTGTTCTGCCAACCATTGTTTCATTGTATTCTTTTGAATGAATTTTCAGTATTTCGGTTAGCCGGTGCAGGCGGTCTTTTTTATCTTCCGCAGAAACCTCGTTGTCCCATCTGAAACTGGCGGCTCCGGGTCGTGGCGAATACATTGCAATGTAGGCCATGTTATAACGGAATTCGTTCATGGCAGTCACTGTGTTCTGAAATTCGGGTTCGCCTTCGCTTGAAAATCCAACAATAATGTCGGTAAACAAAGTGGCCTGCGGAATCAGTTCGCGAATGTCGGCCACAATCCGGCGGTATTTGTCCATAGAATGCCGACGGTTCATCTTTATCAGCACACGCTCGTCGCCACTTTGCATGGGCAGGTGAACTTGCTTCGCCAGACAATCGTACGCAGCAATTACTTCAATTACTTCGCGGTTCATGTCCTGCGGATGTGGCGAGGTAAAATATACCCAAAATTCTTCGCCGGAAGTGATGCCGTATTCGCCAATCTGACGAAGTAATTCCGCAAAATTGATTTCCTGGCCATTTTTATCCAGTCCGTACGAATTTACATTCTGCCCCAAAAGCGTAATGGATTTATAGCCCTGATTCACCAGATGGCGAACTTCTTCGATGATTTCAACGGATGGCCGTGAAACTTCGCGTCCACGTGTATATGGAACCGCACAAAAAGTGCAGAATTTATCGCATCCGTTTTGAATCGGCACAAAAGCTTCGTAGCTCGATTGGTATTTAGGTTTGATGTGCCACATTTCGGCAATGTGCTCGTTTTTAGGCATCACCGGTTGCGGCGACCGAAGTCCGGCAGGAGTCACAACTCCGTATCCGCGAATCATTTCCGGCAATTGCGCCAGTTCGCTCATCTGAAATGTCAGGTCAAACGTTTTCAGGAATTTCTCCTTGTCGGCAGGCAACAAACATCCTGAAACAAAAGTGATCAGGTTGCGCTTGTTCTTCCACCGGTTCCACTGGGCGATTTTGTTATAAACTTTATCGATGGGTTTTTGCCTCACCGAACAAGCCAGCATACCAAGTAAATTGGCTTCTTCCTCGTTTTCAGTTCTTTCGTAACCCATATTTTCGAGCACGGCGCTCACGCGCTCGCTGTCCGAAAGGTTCATCTGGCAACCCAATGTAATCAGGTGATATTTCATTTATAGAACATTTTTATTTTGAATGGCAAGTTGCTAGCGGCTAGCAGCCAGCAGCTTGCTAAAAGTAAACTTCGCAGTGAATTTGGTCGCGTTCAAACCCTTTTTCTTTTAGTATTTCAAGCGCGTCGAAAATCATGTCACTGTTGCCGCAAAGGTAAAAATCCGTTTCAGGAGCGAAAGTACAGTTTTTTAAATAACCTGTAACCCGACCTGTATAAGTTCCATTCGTGTCGCGGCTTGTGCATAAAACATAGCGATCGCTTGCATATTCATGCCGGTCGTAGGCTTCGGTTACAAGGCGAACACCGTGAATGAGCGTGTAATCAATTTCAGGATAAGTACGAACCATACTCCTGAATGGCGCAATACCAGTGCCA
>JAUYTA010000264.1 GCA_030695265.1 Bacteroidota bacterium | reverse complement strand
CGAGGACAAGGATTTTGGAGAATTTGCTTACCGGTTAAAACTTGTTCACACTGGAATTCTATTAATTCGCTTAAATGATATTATACGAAGAGAGCGAATTGAATTTGTGATGGAAATAATTGGAACTCATTTTGACAAACTTCAAGGTAATTTCTCCGTTTTAGGTAAAAGTGGATTAAGAATAAAGACCAGGGTATTTTAGTCAAAGCTTTTATCTCTTTTTTCTGAACCGGCTTTCCTTCGCTTTGTCTTTTTTTTCATCAGTCCCTGTATTCTTTTTTCTCGCGAAGAGCACCTTTAAAAGTTGGGTTGCAATTGTTTGCAGCAGATTCGATTAATATTGAGATTATTATTCCCAAAGCTTCGTGACATGAATCTTGTTGCGTCCGGCATGATTTTATCCATATTTGGTTTCTCCATTCGAATTCTGTACATTTCAATTTCTATATTTTGTATATCTGCAGAAAAAAAATATAAATTCTCAACTATGAGACGAACCGAATCATTGAGGGCAATTCAGCATTCTACGGATAAAATCTGGGATGTTGTAGTAATCGGCGGTGGTGCAACCGGACTGGGTGCCGGAGTTGATGCCGCTTCAAGAGGTTTTGAAACCCTGGTGCTCGAAAAATATGACTTCGCCAAGGGAACTTCATCGCGAAGTACAAAACTGGTACACGGTGGGGTTCGTTATCTGGCCGCCGGCGATATTGCCATGGTTTTGGAAGCGCTGAACGAAAGAGGATTGCTTTTGCAGAATGCCCCGCATCTGGTGCAAAATATGAAGTTCATTATTCCCATTTACGAATGGTGGGATGGGCCTTTTTATACTGTCGGGTTAAAAGTTTATGATATGATGGCCGGAAAACTGGGATTGGGCCCTTCTATACATATTTCGAAAGAGGAAACCATGAAAGCCATACCAAACCTTGTGGAAAAGGATTTGAAGGGTGGGGTGATTTATCATGATGGTCAGTTTGATGACTCGAGGTTGGCTATAAGTTTGGCACAAACCATTACCGACAATGGTGGATATGTTTTGAATAATTTCGGTGTAACCGGATTGATAAAAAATGAGGAGGGCATGATTTCAGGTGTCCGGTGTTTTGATTCTGAAAATAACAAATCCTATTCAATAAATGCGAAAGTTGTGGTCAATGCAACCGGTATTTTTGTTGATTCGATAAACCGCATGGATGAGCCTGAACATGTAAAGACTGTAGTTCCAAGTCAGGGTATCCATATTATTCTCGACCAGTCGTTTCTTCAGGGCGATTCGGCTATAATGATCCCAAAAACAGAAGATGGACGCGTATTATTTGCCGTTCCGTGGCATGGAAAAGTGGTGGTTGGTACAACTGATACGCTGGTTGAAAATCCGGAGATTGAACCGCGGGCGCTGGATGAGGAAATTAAATTTATCCTGACTACTGCCGGGAAATACCTGGCCAAAAAGCCTAAGCGAAAGGACGTTTTAAGCATTTTTGCCGGGTTAAGGCCATTGGCAGCTCCTGAAGACAGGAATCAGGATACCAAAGAAATATCGCGAAGTCACAGGTTAATTATTTCGCAGTCTGGGTTAATTACCATGATTGGCGGGAAGTGGACAACCTACCGTAAAATGGGCGAAGATATAGTTGATAAGGCAATCCTTCTTGGGGGCTTGAAGGAAAAGGAATGTGTCACCAAAAATATGCCCATTCACGGCTATTTAAAAAATCACAAAAATTACTGGCACCTGCATGTTTATGGTTCTGATGTTCCAAAGATAAAGGCACTGATTAACCAGGATCCGGAATTGGCAGAAAAACTCCATCCGGAATTGCCGTACCTGAAAGTGGAAGTTGTTTGGGCTGTTCGGGAAGAAATGGCTCGAACCATTGAGGATTTTCTTGCACGAAGAACACGGGCCCTTTTACTCGATGCCAGAGCCAGTATCGCAATGGCGCCTTTGGTTGCAGAGATTATGGCTGATGAGCTTGGATACAGAAGAAAGTGGCGAAAAGAACAAGTGCGTTTATATACTGAATATGCAACTGGTTATATCTTAAACTGATTAAATATGAATCCACTGGTCGCGGAATACCTGGGTACATTTATACTGCTCCTGATGGGAAACGGAGTTTGTGCCAATAGTTCACTGAAAGGAACATTTGCCAAAGGCGCTGATTGGGTGTTGATATCATTTGGCTGGGGACTTGGTGTTTTCCTGGGCGTTATTGTTGCTGGTCCGTCAAGCGGGGCGCATTTAAATCCAGCCGTTACAATCGGATTGGCAGTTGTCGGGAAATTTGCATGGATTGATACACCTATGTTTATTCTGGCTCAATTACTTGGAGCAATGTCAGGAGCTTTTTTAACATGGCTGCTTTTTGCCGACCATTATAATCTTACCGAAGATCCGGGAACAATAAAAGGTACATTTTGTACTTCGCCAGCCATAAAAAATACTCCCCGAAATGTATTAAGCGAAGTTGTCGGAACTTTTGTCCTGATATTTGTCGTTTTATTCATTGCCGGTCCCGAGTTCAAATCTACCGGCGTGGGAGAGGTGAAAATTGGATTGGGATCGGTGGGCGCTTTACCGGTTGCATTGCTGGTGGTAGCAATTGGTATGAGCCTAGGGGGATTAACAGGTTATGCGATCAACCCGGCACGTGATCTTGGCCCCCGGATCATTCATTCGCTTGTTCCGATCAAATCAAAAGGTACCAGCGATTGGGGATATGCCTGGGTTCCAATTGTCGGACCTGTTATAGGAGCTGTAATTGCAGCTTTGGTCTTTGTCGCAGTGAATTAAATTTTTCACAGCTACGTCATTGCCAATTCGTACTTTTTTCCTGACTATTCCGCTACTTTCTGCACCACCATTATACCATCCCGAACTGGCAGGATAACATTCCTTACCCGCGTATCGTTGTGTACCAAATCGTTGAACTCAAGGATTCCGCGGGTTTGATCTTCACCGGCAGCATCGGGATCGGCTACTTTTCCGTCCCACAGAACATTGTCGGCAAGCAAGAACCCGCCAACAGGAATTTTATCAAATATCAAATGGTAATAATCGCAATAGTCGCGTTTGTCGGCATCAATAAAAACCAGATCGAATGATTGGTCGATAGCTGGGATGATTTGCCTTGCATCGCCAATATGCTGAAAAATCCGGTCGGCCAAACCCGATTTCAGAAAATATTTTTGTGAGATGGTTTCCAGTTCGTCATCAATTTCAATGGTGTGCAATTGTCCGCCTTCTGCCAGTCCTTTTGCCAGGCACAATGCTGAATAACCTGTAAATGTGCCGATTTCAAGAATGCAACTGGGTTTTATCATGCAACTGATCATACTCAGAATCTGCCCCTGAAGGTGACCTGATAACATACGCGATCCCAATATTTTGATGTGTGTTTCGCGGTCGAGTTCACGAAGGAATTCCTCTTCAGGAGAAATATGATTTAAAATATAATGG
>JAUYTA010000008.1 GCA_030695265.1 Bacteroidota bacterium | reverse complement strand
GGTTATGTTTCCTACCTTCCGGGATTAATGGATTTTCCGTTGAACAACGCGGTAATTCAAAGTTTGAACAATCCTGAAACCTGGGGTGGGGGATTGGTAACATTGTACGAAGCGCTAGCCAACGATTTCTTATATGCTGATCCGGATAAACTGGTTATTTTTCCTGATAACCATGATATGTCGCGGTTTTATACACAATTGGGCGAAAACTTCGATTTGCTGAAAATGGGAATCGCTTATTATGCAACCACGCGCGGTATTCCGCAGATTTTCTACGGAACCGAGATTCTGATGTCGAATCCGGGAACCGAAGAACACGGCGTTATCCGTTCCGATTTTCCGGGAGGATGGAAGGACGATCAGGTGAATGCTTTTACAGGCGCAGGTTTGACCACACAGCAAAAACAAGCGCAGGAATTCTTTAGCAAAATATTGAACTGGCGGAAAACAAGCGAAGTTATTCATTCAGGAAAGCTAAAACATTTTGCTCCTGAAGATGGCGTTTATGTGTATTTCCGCTACAATCAGAATCAAAAAGTGATGGTGGTAATGAATAAAAATGCGCAGGAAAAATCCATTGATACCAATCGTTTCAGCGAAATTATGAACAATTCTTTTTCAGGAAAAGAAGTGATTTCAGGAACAACAATTTCCGACCTGAAAAACCTGAAAGTACCAGCCATGTCGGCCATGATTATTGAATTGAAATAGGGGAAAGTGCTCAGTGCTCAGTCACAGTTGCCAGTAGCTCAACATTAAACTTTGAACGTTAGACTTTAAACTTTAAAATCATAAAAATGAGAAAATTAACACAATTGCTTGTTCTGCCATTGATATTAATGGCGATGTATTCGTGCCAGCCGGCAGCAAAAAAGACAGCGGTACAGTTAGCTCAGGTAGGGTTGGCCAATCATCCTGAATGGTCGAAAAATGCGGTAATGTATGAAGTAAATGTTCGTCAGTTCACTCCTGAAGGAACATTCAAAGCTTTCGAAACCCACCTTCCGCGCCTGAAAGAAATGGGTGTTGATATTCTTTGGTTTATGCCAATTCATCCTATTTCAGAAAAAAACAGAAAAGGAGGATTGGGCTCGTATTATTCAGTAAAGGATTTTAAAGGTATTAATCCTGAATTCGGGACCATCGACGATTTCAAAACATTGGTAAACAATGCGCATGATATGGGATTCAAAGTAATTATCGACTGGGTTGGAAACCACACCGGCTGGGATAATCAGTGGATAGTTGACCACACCGACTGGTACACAAAGGATTCATTGGGAAATGTGATTCTTCCGGTGGCCGATTGGAGCGATGTGGCGGATTTGAATTATGAAAGCCAGGGAATTCGTGCCGCCATGCTCGATGCTTTAAAATACTGGGTGAAAGATGTAAACATCGACGGTTACCGCTGCGATTATGCAGGTGGTGTACCAACCGATTTTTGGGAGACTGCACGCATGTCACTCGATTCCATCAAACCCGTTTACATGCTTGCTGAAAATCAGGATCAGATGGATTTGCTGAACAAAGCATTCAACAGCAATTATGGCTGGTCTTTCCACCATTTAATGAACGAGATTGCCCAGGGCAAAAAAACAGCCCAATACCTGGATTCGTCACTGGTTAAAACCGAAATTTCTTATCCTGTTGGTACTTACCCTTTGCAGTTTACTTCCAACCACGACGAAAATAGTTGGAACGGAACCGAATACGAACGTTTGGGCGATGCCGTAAAATCCATGGCGGTACTCAGCTTCACAGTTCCCGGAATGCCATTGATTTATACCGGACAGGAAGCCGGATTGAACAGGCGCCTGTTGTTTTTCGAGAAGGATGAGATTGACTGGAGCAATTTGGAAATGCAGCAATTTTATCAGAAACTGATACAACTGAAAAAAGTTCAGCCTGCTTTGTGGAACGGCGCTGCCGGAGGTTCGCTTTCAATTGTGGAAACAACTCAACCTGATATAATTCTGGCTTTTACCCGAGAAAAAGACAACAATCAGGTGCTGGCCATCTTCAATTTTTCAGCACAACCGGTTGATGCAATTATCCAGTTGGATCAGACTGGCGATTACAAAGAATATTTTTCAGGAGAAACAAAAAACCTAAAAAAGGGAACTTCTGTAAAACTTGACAAATGGGGTTATCAGGTTTTTGTCAGGAATTAAAATTTTGGTTTTAGGGGGTTTATAGTTTGGTTAGTAAAAGCCTGTCTATTACAGACAGGCTTTTTACGTTCTTTAAATTCCAACGCCCTCCATCGATTTTTCGAGCTCGTCGGCTTGTTGCAGGAATTGATCAACACTAAGTTCCCTGAAATAAACCAATCCGTGCGTTGCCCGTACCAGCGGTTTTTCGTGCTGATAAAAGAAATTTTTACCCAGCAGCAACTGAATTTGCTTGAGTTGTTCAACCCATACCCTTTGGGTTAGCTGACTGAATTTTCCATCAAGCTGATAGCTTGGAAACGATGCATTCACCTGACTCAGATAACATTGCGTGAATGATGTGTCGAGAATTGCAAGCGCGTTAAGCGAAACAGGAACAATCACTTCTGTATCAGCCGGATGGTAGCGGAACCAAACATTTCGGTAACCTATCACCCGCAGTTTGGATAAATCCTCTTCTTTTCTCCATTCTTTGACAGCTGCGGCGATGGCTTTCAGAACTTTGTAATGCGTATCCGGTCCACTTCCTTCAGGATCCATTGCCAGACTTATTACGGTTGGTTTGTATTTCCTGAATTCTTCGAGAATAGGCTGCACATCGCGGTTTGCATCGGGCTGTTCTGTAAAAGTATCGCCTTTGTAAAAACCAAGTCGCAGGTGGTGCACACTTTCAACCGGAACACCGAAATGTGCCCAGACCAACTCTTCTTCCATTTCACGTAGCATTCCCTTCAACTTCTGAATTTTAGGCGGATTTTTACCTCCGTCGTAACTGTTCCGTAAATTATCCAGAATTTTGATGATGGTCATTATCAGTTGTTCCTCGCTTTTTACCTTCCAAATCTCAACAACCGAACGTACCAACCGGTGACAAACCCCGCGGCGCTGCTCAGCAGAATCGTTGGCAGCTACACTGTCGAGGTAATGGTAGATGTCTTTGTCCCATTTGTATTTATACCCTTCTTCAAAGAAATCGGGGAATTTTACCATCTGGATTTTACCATCGCTGATCAGGTTGAGCGTATCGGTCAGTAAATCTATTACATACTGGTTAATCACCGCAGTAAATCCTGAAGTTAGTACCGAAAAATGGAACTTGTTGCTGGCATCGCGCAATTGCCGGTTGGTGTGTGGCATAATTCCAAGCATAATATCGTCGTGGTGCGGACCTGTATGATAAAAAACCTGGTTTGATTCACGTTCCATTCCTTTGTTGAATTTCGCTGTTACGGAATCGATTACCGATTGAACAGTATTTTCGTCCAGATTCGGGATCAGACTGCAATATCTGTCGGCCTTCAGGTCTTCAATAGTAATCCGGTGACCGAACTTGTTAATTTTTGGACAAAGGTCGATAATGGCACGTTCCGTTTTCTGATGCGTCCATTCGCCGGTTTGGTAATATTTATCAACGCTGTCGGTAAGTTTTACGGCTGCACCGGTAGTCAGGTAAAAACGGCTGTTGGGCAGTTTATGCAAACAACTTCCGGGATATTGATTGGATGGTTCATTTTCGAGCGCATCCTTGATCACATCGGCTTTTGCTTCGCCGGCGGCAAAAACAATGGCCACTGCATCGGGATTGTAGGTGATGGTTTCGAGCCCGATGGTAATAACCAGCCGGTTGCGCGAAACTTCAATGCCACCCAAATCACCAGCTGCCACTGCCTGTGTTTCGAAGTTGGTGGCTGTTAAACGGGTGGTCGAAAAATGATCGGAACCTCTGGTATTGAACGCAAGATGCCCATCGGGGCCGATGCTTCCGAGCCAAAAACCAATACCGCCCTTTTCGCGTACTTTTTGCTCATACGCCGAACACCAGTCGTCAATCAGTTGAATTGATTTTTGCTGAAGCTTTTCAACCGGTGATTTGGCATCGCGGTAACGAAGCGACAAATCAATGATCAGATTCGGAAATACTTCGTTGTATGTTTTGCCTTCAGCCAAAATAATTTGATCTGAATTGATCAGCAATGCCTTTTTCGGGTCGAGCCCGAAACCATTGATGTAATAATTTTCAACATAGTTGCAGAAACTGTTGTGCTGTTTCGACGAAATCGGGTAAAATTCATCCGTTTGCACAAACTGAAGTCCGCGCAGGTCAGGCTTTTTTACTCCTGAAAGTCCATACGAATTCAGCAAGTCCTGCCCCTTTTTGTTGTCCCAGTTTTCCAGAAAAAAATGAGTGTATTTCAGGAAATATTCCGATGTTTTTCCGGTTGGAAGGCTAATTACCCCATTGGGGTTTTCATTAACCCATTCCAGAAATCGCAGGGAAGCCAACATACCCAACTTTGGAAAGTTTTCAACTGTAATGTAGGGCATTTTCGTGGTCATCTGGTCAATTCCTGCTTGTTGCAGAAAGATCTTTTCAACCTGACTAAACTGATTTGTAATCATTTGTATGAATTTTTAGATGTTATTTTCTTATTTTTTATCAAGAACGTGTTCGAGCAATAAGGCTGCAACACCCTGTATGCCTGCCTGACTGCCAAGTTCCGATACTTTAATTTCAATTTCATTCCCCAATTCAGGATTACAGAAAATATGGATCGCCTGCTGAATGGGTGGAAGAATAAACTGGCTGGCTTCCGAAATCTGGCCTCCCAGAATGATTGATTCAGGATTAAAAATCTGGATGAGATAAGCCATTCCTTTACCGAGCCACTGCCCAACATTGGCCAGCATCGAAATCGAATACTGATCGCCCATGTTGGCTGCCTGAACAACACTTCTGATTTCAATCTTTTCCGGATCATCGTCAACCAGTTGACCAAGCAACGACGAGCGTTTTTCTTTCAACCCTTCTTTGGCCATCCGAACAATCGCTATTCCTGAAGCAATCGTTTCCAGGCAACCTGTTTTGCCGCAGTTGCATAAAATTCCATTATCGACCATCGGCAAATGACCGAACTCACCGGCAAATCCGTCGCGTCCTTTATACAGTTTGCCATTTACAATGATGCCCAGCCCAATTCCCCAATCGAGGTGAACCGTGAGCACGTTGCGTTTCGATTGGGCTGCCCCAAAGCGAAGCTCGGCAAAAGCGCGCGTTTTGGCATCATTTTCAATCAGCACTTCCATCCCGAATTTTTTCCTGAAAACTTCGGTAACAGGCCGGTTAGATACCATGTAAGTTTTATTGATTCCAGTTTCAGAATCAACCAGACCGGGCATTTCAATACCAATTCCCCATATTTTATCCCTGGAAATTTGCTTTTCCTGAATGATATTTTCGGTAAACTGAACGATTGGATCTACGATGGAGATTCCGTGAGTAATGGTGAGTGGAAGAATGTGGTCGCCGGTAATTTTTTGGTTTTTCGCGTTGAAGATAGCTACCGATGTTTGGTAAATATTGATTGAAATACCCACAATGTAAAAGGCATCCTCTTTATTGCCATACAAGTTGGGGCGTCTT
>JAUYTA010000803.1 GCA_030695265.1 Bacteroidota bacterium | reverse complement strand
CCGGTTCCGAATTCGAGGTCGCGGTAAAACGAGTCGATCAATTCTGTCGGATCTTCATTGTCCAAAAGCCTTTGAACATCAGCACGCGTATTGGCATCATACAATTCGCCTAACCATTCTGCTGCCTTGGTTCTTACCATGTTTAAAACATCACTATTTGCTGTCATATCTATAGTTTTTTGATTTCATTGATACATTTTTCCAAACTTTTACGCCAGTATGGAATTTCAATTCCAAAAATACTTTTAATTTTTGATTTATTTAAAACGCTGTAAGGCGGTCGCACTACTACCGAAGGATAATCCTTTGATTCGATGGCACTCACAGAACAATTGATGCCGTATATCTGATGAATTGCAATGGCAAAATCGTACCAGCTGCAAACTCCTTCGTTTGAATAATGGTAAGTTCCGGCTACAAAATTACTTTCTCCTGATTCGGTTTTTCGTATGATTTCCAATATCGCCATTGCCAGATCGCCTGCATAAGTGGGTGTTCCTACCTGATCAAAAATAACGTCGAGCTGTGCACGTTCTTTACCAAATTTGATCATGCTTTTCACAAAGTTACCGCCAAACGAAGAGTATAACCACGAGGTGCGGATAACCAGCGTTTCCGGATTGTTTGTCAGGCTGATCAACTCGCCTTCCAGCTTTGTGCTGCCGTAAACCGAAGTCGGACAAACCTCATCATCCTCAACATAAGGCCGGTAGTTTTTCCCATCGAAAACATAGTCGGTTGAAATCTGTACAAAGCGGCAACCAACCGCCTTTGTTTTTTCGGCCAGAATTGCTGGTGCAACTGCATTGATCAGCCAGGCTGTTTCTTCTTCAGTTTCGGCTTTATCAACGGCCGTATAAGCCGCACAATTGATCAGCCACTGAGGTTTTTCCTCGGCCAGCATGGCTTCAACAGCCGATGGACTGGTGATATCCAGTTCATTCAAATCGGTAAAAACAAAACTGAAATCCGAAAACAAATCGCTTGATTTCCTGATTTCGGAGCCAAGTTGACCATTGGCGCCGGTGATTAATATTTTAGTCATATTACTGGAATTTAAAATTCATTTCAGCATTGGCAAATAATGGCAGAATAGTATCCTTGCCTGAAACAATTGCTTCAGAAGGGTCAATTTGCCAGTCAATCTTCAGGGCTGGGTCATTGTAAAAAATTCCACG
>JAUYTA010000247.1 GCA_030695265.1 Bacteroidota bacterium | reverse complement strand
TTACAGATATATGTGTCAATTTTTGAAATGAATAATCGAATTCTGGCACTCTATGAACCTATATGAATCAAGAAAAATTTCCTCCGAAATGTTAGTTCTCAACTTTTACCGTGCTAATTGTTGTACTAGCGCCTGTGCCTGAAAAACTAATTTGATAGTCCTGAGCATGTAAAGAAACTGTAGCTAAGAAAAACGATAAGATAAAAGAAAGACTTTTCATTTGATGTATTTATATTCGTTTAAATTATACTTATTACGTCTAAAATCCTGTAGAGTTACCGGCAGAAAAACATTCTGTATTAAACTTGTATAAAATGAACTTCTTCTGCTCGAAATAGGGTGGTTGAAATATTTGTTGCCCAAAGCTATCCACTTAGTTCAATAAACAATAAATTGTCATGTAGTTTAGAATCAATTAAAATAAGGAGAGCTTTCACTCCCCTTATTCCTATAAAAAGCCTTCATCGGCAAACGATAGGTAACCTTCTGCTGTCAGAATAATATGATTCAACAACGGAATTTCAAGCACCTTTCCTGCATCCTGGACCTGATTTGTGATCCTCGTTCTATTATTTGTTTTCTGTTCAAATTCCAATATCTCTCATTTCATTCGAAAATAATGGAATTAATTAATTGATTATTAAGCGTTCTCATGGAACTCACACGCCAGAAAGCGGTCACTCTGAACATTAATTTTCTTTTTCTTTTTGTGCCGCCTCCGATGAAATAATTATCAGCGGCATGTTCGTTTCATGCGATAAATTCCCCTCCTTGAGAGGGGTTAGGGGAGGCTGTGTTAGTTTTATTGTTGGTAAAAACCATCAATAAGTCAATTATAAGCACTTAATGTTGGCAAATATCAACAAAATATTAAAATATTATCATCCATCTTTTTTACTTCCAAAATAAATCATACTTTTGTTGGGAAAAACCATCGATAACTATTTAAAACTAAAATAATGATGGAAAATACCAACATTAAATGGACTGAATCAAGCGACAATGCTTTGCTGGAAGCGATCGGTCGATTCATTCAGGAAACCCGTGTACAGCAGAATAAAAACCAGCAACAGGTAGCAGATGCTGCCGGAATCAACCGAAGTACACTGAGTCAGATCGAAAACGGTGGCGGCGGTACCATGTTGTCGATGCTGCAAATCCTTCGGGTACTCGATCAGCTTCAATTTCTCGATTATTTTCAGGTTCAAACCAAAGTTAGCCCCATTCAACTGGCAAAGCTTGAGCAAAAGAAACGCAGCCGGGCCAGTAAGACCAACCCAACCGATTCAACTCTTTTACCCGACTGGTGATGATCGAAAACGCATACATAAACATCTGGAACAAGCGCATTGGCGCAATTCACTGGAATTCAGGATCGGGATTTGCTGATTTTGAGTACGATCCCTCATTTCTTCAGCAACAGCTCGACGTGGCGCCGATAAAAATGCCTGTTGGAACAGCCAGAGGAAAGATATTTTCGTTCCCTGAACTTGGCGGAAGCTCGACATTTAAAGGTTTGCCCGGCTTGCTGGCCGATGTTTTGCCCGACCGTTATGGTAATGCGCTTATTGACGCATGGTTGGCTCGTGTTGGGCGGCCTTCAGGAAGTATGAACCCGGTTGAAATGCTCTGTTTTACAGGGAAGCGCGGAATGGGGGCACTGGAATTTGAACCGGTTGTTCCAAAATCTGCGGAATTGGCAACGAAAGTTGAGATTGGAAGTTTAGCGGAAGTGGCACAGCAAATCCTCTCAGGAAGGCAGTTTTTCAAGACCGACCTTTCGCACGATGAGCAAAAGGCTCTTTCTGATATCCTGAAAATCGGGACTTCGGCGGGTGGGGCAAGGGCGAAAGCGGTGATCGCCTACAATCCTGAAACCGGGGAGGTACGATCGGGTCAGGCTCACGCTCCCGAAGGTTTCTCGCAGTGGTTGCTGAAGTTCGATGGGGTTGACGATAGTCAGTTCGGAACAACTTCAGGCTACGGAAGGATTGAAATGGCTTATTACCTTATGGCTGTTGATTGCGGAATTGAAATGATGGAAAGCCGGTTGTTTGAAGAAAACGGAAGAGCACATTTTATGACCAAACGTTTTGATCGTTTGCCCGGTAATGAAAAGCTTCATGTCCAAACGTTCTGTGGTTTGATGCACTATGATTTTAACGACATTTTCTCCTACAGTTACGAACAACTGTTTCAAACCATGCGAATGTTGCGGCTGACTTATCCTGAGGCAGAACAGATGTACCGCCGGATGGTCTTCAATGTGATCGCACAAAACTGCGATGATCATACGAAGAATTTTGCATTTTTGATGAACAAATCGGGCGAATGGAAACTGGCACCGGCTTATGATGTTTGCCATGCCTATCGTTCGGGTAGTGCATGGGTGAGCCAACATGCCCTCAGTATCAATGGCAAACGGCAAGGAATTACCCGCGATGATTTGCTGGAAGTTGGCAGACAGATGAATGTCAAAAAGGCTCCGGTAATTGTTGTCCAGATTTCAGAAATTGTTGCAAGGTGGCCGGAATATGCCAAACAAACCAACGCTGAACCTGAACTTCGGGAAGCTATTGGAAAAACATTGCTGGTAATATAGTAAATTCAAATCTCCTTCCATTTTTTGAACAAAAACGATCCTCAGAAGTTTTACTAATTTATTAGATATAAATTAGCTATCATGGAAAACTTGAATTTAAACCGCAGAAAATTTCTTACCGCTCTTTCGCTTGGAACCGCGCACGTTTTATTTTCGAATCCGCTTTTGGCAAATACATTTCAAAGCGCCTCATTAAATCCGCTGCAAAAAGTAAAACTTGGAAATTCAGGAATTGAAACTACGTTGCTGGGTATTGGAACGGGCGTTCATGCTTCAAACCGCTCTTCATTTCTCACCAAACAGGAAAAGGATAAAAGCCTGGGATTATTGAGGTATGCGTACGATAAAGGATTTCGCAATTTCGATTGTGCCGACACTTACGGGACGCATTGGATGATGGCTGATGTCCTGCCACACATGAACCGGGAAGAACTTACCATCACTTCAAAAATTTGGGTTCGGAGCGGTGGTATTCCCGATGCCGAAAGACCTGATGCAAATATTGTTGTCGATCGTTTCAGGAAAGAAATGAAAACAGATTACATCGACTTGGTTCAGATACATTGCATGGTGGATGCCGATTGGACAGATTCACAAAAACGTCAGATGGATATTCTGGAAAATTTGAAATCGAAAGGAATTGTCAAGGCGCACGGCGTTTCGGTTCATTCGCTGGAAGCCATGAAAGCTGCGGTAAAAAGTCAGTGGGTTGATGTCATTCATGTGCGGATCAATCCGTATGGAATTGCCATGGACAAGCCGGAGCCTGAAGAAGTTGTAAAAGTGATCAAACAATTGCATGATTCGGGAAAAGGTGTGATTGGAATGAAAGTAATTGGCGATGGAAAATATAGCGGCGATAGCCAAAAAATAGACAACACCTTGCGTTTTGTAATGGGTTTGGGAACCGTAAACATGATGATCGTAGGTTTTGAAAATACAGCGCAAATTGACAATTACCTTGTCCGTGTTGAGAAAGTGCTTGGTGAATTGAACCGGGGATAAAAACAGAAATACATCTTGCTGGGCGAAGCAGGAACGAGTGGAAATAATATTCCCGGTCGAATTCCTGATGATTCAATAAAAAAACCTTATTTCTATTTTTTTTAACCTCAGTAGAATTAAGAATAACCTCTGAATTTAACCTTATTAATCTATTTGTGAATCAATAAGGTAATAAGGTTAGTGCTTAATTCGCCTTCGATTTGTACTGAGGTTGCCTTAATAAATAAGGTTTTTTCTTACTTTAGTCACGGGGCGACCTTAGAATCACCGTGAAATTAAACCTGGATTTCTTTTTATGCCGCGAAACAATTATTTTCAGTTTAAACAATTCCGAATAATTCAGGATAAATCGGCCATGAAAGTGGGTATGGACGGCGTGTTACTGGGTGCCTGGGCAGATGTTTCAGGAGCAAAACGGATTTTGGATATTGGTACCGGCACCGGATTAATTGCCCTGATGATGGCGCAGCGAAACGCCGATGCCCGAATTGATGCGGTGGAAATTGAGCCGGATGCTTTTCAGGAAGCTGTTTATAATATTCAGCAATCGCCCTGGAATGAGCGGATTCAGATTGAATTGTGTTCGTTTCAGGAATTTGCAGGAAAGGCAGGTTTAAAATACGATCTGATTGTGAGTAATCCGCCGTATTTCACCAACGGGCACAAAGCGCCACTCGAAAATCGGGCAACTGCGCGGCATTCCGATTCATTGTCGCTTGGTGATTTAATTTCAGGAGCAATTGGTTTGCTAAATGAAACAGGCAAAATTGCTTTGGTTTTGCCTGTTGATGGCTTGCCGGAATTAACACAACTGGACGATTCGAATAACCTGCACATTTCCCGAATCTGCCATGTAAAGCCAAATCCGCAAAAGCCCGTTTTTCGGATATTAGTAGAATTGACCAATACCGAATGCATAATTCAGGAGGAAAACCTGATGATTGAATTTGAAAAGCACCACGATTACACCCCGGAATACAAGGGATTGACAAAGGATTTTTACCTGAAGTTTTGACTTGAATCAAACCAGAAACATAAACGGACTGTATGTTTTTTCCATTCTGGTGGCAAACCGGTCGATAGAGTTGTGATCAATTTTCGAAACACTCTCGTTCACTTTTGCAATTTTCCTAACCAGCATCCGTTCAACGAACTTCATTTTCTCGAAATTGAATTCGCCCCCAA
>JAUYTA010000240.1 GCA_030695265.1 Bacteroidota bacterium | reverse complement strand
TGAATCATTGTTGGCAAAATCCGGAATTCCTCTTTCCTGTGCTGCAAGATTATCTGCTAATCTGTTCGATTTCAGATCAATATCTTCAACTTTATACTGATTGCTTTTATCATTCAGATTTGCCATTGAAAGCTGATATCCTAAAGCAGAATAATTGGTGAACAGAATTTGATTCTTAGAATTAACCTCCGATGGATAATCGGCTCCGAATTTAGCTTCATAAATCCTAAAAATTTGATGGCTGTCTGGATCAACTGAATACAAATGATCGGTTCCTGAAAAGTCGGCAGAGATTATAACTTGGTTATTGGTGAAAACCGGATTTTTAAGGTTGCCGAAAGTTGTGGGTGTAATTTGCTGAAAATGTCTTGATTGAAGATCGTATGAAGCCAAACATTTCCCTTTCGATGAAAGACTTACAAAGTATAGCTTCTCCCCTTTTTCGTCCCAGCATGGTGTAAAGAAATACTGGTTATCGTCGGTTTTAAACCGCTGCTTTAATTTACCGGAATTTAAATCGAACACAGACAGAAAAAAATGATTACCAGGATCAACTTCAACTGCTGCAAAGGACTTTAAATCAGGAGAAATGACAGGACTAAAAAGTTTGTTTTCTGAAAATATTTCCTGCCTGGTTTTTGTTTCGATGTTGAAAACCAAAATTACCGACCGGTCAGCATGTGACCACCGAATATCAGCGCGCCTTTCAGCCCAGATAATTAATTGTTCCTTTACCGAAACCGATTCTTCGAACACAGATCCCGGTGTATAAATTACCTTTTCAGTTTTATCAGGGTTGATCAAAACAAAACGGCCGATATCGTCAATTGAAGTCCGGTAAGCAACAATGAACGAGTCTTTGTAAAACTCCGGATAAAGGTAATCAGTATAGTTTTTTACTGTTGGTGAAACTACTGAACTACTGCTTGTTGATTGTAAATTAAAATCGTTTTGCCAGTCGGTTTTCAGGTCATCGAAAATATGATTGTACATCTGCTTGCTGTTCATTCCTGTTTTCTTTTTAAGGATTGAATTAAGTGGAGTGATTGAAAAAGGTTGGTTACCAACTTTATTCACCACATCTGACCAGATTTGCGCTCCATATTTTTCCCTGCTTTTGCCAACCATCCAGTAGCCCAATTTGTAATGATCGGGTACAAAATCTTTGTACGAACCCAGAAAAGCTTTATCGAATGAATATTTCCCTTTTTCTGCTAATTGTGCACGGTATTCCATACTGAAGGCAGCCATTCTGCCACGACCGGTATTTGATAATGCAGTTTCAGTTGCCACAGCATCGCCTTCCAGAAACCAAAATGGCAAATAAGCTCCTGTTACAATGGCTGCAGCTTGTTCGCCCAGAATAAATTTCAGCAGAAATGGCAATTCGCTTTGTATTTTATCCATCTGCACCACATGCCTGAATTCGTGCAATGCAAGTTGCTCCAGCCAATCCTGCGCGTAAATTTGCTGGTGCGGAGTGGTAAAAAGCTCAATACGTTTGGGCGCCCAGGCTACCAAGCCATTCGATTTGACCGTTCGCGTATGTAAAACCACCGAAATTTTACGGGGATCGAAGTTCATCGTTTTTGATCCGTATTCATATACTTTCGACAGAACGAACGTTAACCTTTGTGCCTCTTTATCAAACTCTTCAGGATAAATTATCTGAAATTTATCTGCATTAATTTGCCGCCAGCGTATCTGCGAAGGATCTTGTCCGGTTTGGAAATATTGAGCATTCGCAGTGTTTGAGACGATGAAAAATAAAAGAGTGAAACTAAATATATACTTCATGGATTGTTGCTGATTAAAGGTGATGAATATAGAAAATTATAGCTCAAGTTTGTTAATTTTGGCTCTCTATAAAAAATGTACGCTTT
>JAUYTA010000239.1 GCA_030695265.1 Bacteroidota bacterium | reverse complement strand
GAAGACCTGAACAAACGGGCACAACGCGTGATGGGAGTTTTGAATCCGCTGAAAGTAGTGATTACCAATTGTCCGGAAGGAGTGGTTGACCAGATGGAAGCCGTCAATAATCCTGAAGATGCTACGATGGGAACACGACTGGTACCGTTTACCCGTGAACTGTACATCGAGCGTGAAGACTTTATGGAAGAACCACCAAAGAAATTTTACCGCTTGTCGCCCGGAACCGAAGTGCGCTTGCGATACGCGTATTTCATTACCTGCACCGGCGTGGTGAAAGATGCCAATGGCGAAATCGCTGAAATACATTGCACTTACGATCCTGCCTCGCGCGGAGGAAATTCGCCTGATGGTCGCAAAGTCAAATCTACCATTCACTGGGTTTCAGCCACCGAAAATATAGAAGCCGAAGTTCGTTTGTACGATCGTTTGTTCACCGATGAAGAACCGGACGGACACAAAGACATTGACTTTAAGGAATTCATGAACCACGATTCGTTGCAGGTTTTGCCAAAATGCTACATCGAACCATTCGTGAAAGACGCCAAAGCGCTCGATCATTTCCAGTTCGAACGATTGGGTTACTTCAATATCGATTCGGATTCAACTCCTGAAAAGCTGGTTTTTAACCGCACGGTTCAGTTAAAAGATACCTGGGCGAAAGTTCAGTGTAAATAGAAAAGTCAGAAGACCGGAGACAGAAGTCCGAAGAAATGCTCCCCGAGCAGCGCAGCGTGTCGAGGGGAGTGTATCGAAGGAAGCTTGTCGAAGGGAAAAATATCAAAAGGGTGGAATGAAAATTCTGCCCTTTCTTGTTTTGAAAACTTTAATAACCCATCCTCTTATTTAAGAAAATCGACAAAAACTTAAATTAAGTATTCGTTCGCTTTAACATTAATTTTCGCTTTGCGGATTTCCACTTCGTTCCAATTCATTCGCTTTTTGTGTAGACCTTTGAATCATTTCTGCGGCATGTTTGTTTCAGGTGTTATAAACAATTACGAAAATCTAAGTATTTACAAAAATGGAACAAAAAACGATTCTAAACATTAAGCCTTTGGGATTTCCCTGGGAAACGCAGGATCCGTTTATTTTCTGTGTTCACCATCGCGATGAATATCCAAAAGGAAACGATGAAATGGGACCTGCAACTTCACTGAAAGGCCGGAACATTGGTCAGGATTTTACCATAAAAGATGGCTGGAGAATGTATCACGGACAAACGATTCCGGGGTTTCCATACCACCCACACCGGGGATTTGAAACAGTCACCATTGTGAAGGAAGGATTGGTTGATCACACTGAATAGTATATTTCGATGGTAGAACTTCCGGAGATAAAAAGCAGAATCTGCACCAATGAAACAATTGCTCCTCTTTATTGCTGCGCTGAGTGCGCTTTTCCTTTTGGGTTGTGCAAAAAATAATCTGCCAGAGCCTGCCGATCCGGAAATACCTCCTGAAAATATTTATTCTCTGCTTGTACATTGGATACAATTAAATGATATTTTTGACCAGAAATTTTATCACAATGGTGGCGATTAGAAATATAGGATTCATGCTGGTTTTTGTGCTGATTGTTATCAGCCAGACTTTTGCGTTCCACTCTGATTGCGGTTCAACCAGCGATTTTGCGGAAATAGAAGCTACCGATTCGGTTCCCCGCCAGGAGATTCAAAAACCAGTCAGCAGTTACTTGTTCGCCATCGAGGTAAATAATTATTCGCAGACCATTACCGACAAACACCGTCTGGTTACAGTGAACATTCTTCCAAATCAGTATATTCCGCTCAACTTTGATTTCAGGATCTATGCTGATTTCCCAATCCCAACCATTTACAGTTCTCCGGTTCCAATTTTTATTCGAGGGCACGCTTTGCTGAATTAGTCGTTTTCCCACTTTCATTTGCCGTATAAAACCAGCTCCGGATGATGCCATCCGTTTGCTTATGGGTTGCTGATAATTGTCCTTCAGAATCTGTCGCGACATTTTCGATACGGATTAGTGCTACATAATAATTCAGACGAACAAAAAAATTAATAAAAATGGAAACTCAGGAACAGGCCAAAGAGCCAAAAAAGAAAAAAATGAATGATTTTGTATTGACATTTGTGGGAATTGCAGGCCTTATAACAGCGCTGTTACTGCTGAAATATTTGATAAGTGCTTTGCACCTGATTTAAGAATCACTTTAAAATTGTTAAAACTGAAGTCCTGTCTGCAATCGAAAGATCACCGGCAGGACTTCTCTTTTCAACTGAATTATTATTTATCTTGAACTTAGGCCGAAGAAATCTTGTTTTATAACGCAAGTATTCATTATTTCGCTACTTACTCTCCATTTATTTGGAAGAAAGAAAACATTGGAATTTAAGCTTATGGCACTCGAAAAATCATGGCGTTGGTTTGGTTTCGGCGATTCGGTCAAATTAACCGACCTGAAACAGATGGGAATTGAAGGAGTCGTTACCGCTTTGCACCACATTCCGAATGGAGAAGTGTGGCCTGTCGAGGAAATCATGAAAGTGAAATCGGCCATTGAAACACACGGAATGCGCTGGACAGTGGTGGAAAGTTTGCCAGTTTCGGAAGGGATAAAAATCAGGAGCAATGATTACAACAGGCTCGTGGCCAATTACAAACAATCGCTACTTAATCTTGGGCAATGCGGCATCGACACGGTTTGCTACAACTTTATGCCTGTGCTCGACTGGGTTCGTACCAGCCTGCATTATCAGCTTCCGGATGGAGGTGAAGTGATGTATTTTGACTTCGCTACATTTGTTGCATTCGATGTTTTTATCCTGAAACGACCCAACGCTGCAAATGAATATCCTCCGGAAATCGTTTCCAAAGCAGAACAAATCTCCGCTTCAATGACCGAAGAAGAGCAGGAAGAACTTGCCCGCAACATTATTGTTGTTTCTCAGGGTTTTATAGATGGAACGATCGATGCTTCTGTTACCGATTACAAAAAAGCATTTTTATCATTTCTTGGAACTTACAGCCACATTGATTCCGCCAAACTCCGCGAACATTTATCGTTTTTCCTGAAGGATGTAATTCCCGCAGCCGAAGAAGCTGGCGTAAATTTGTGCATTCATCCGGACGATCCGCCATTTCCGGTGCTCGGATTGCCGCGAATCGTCAGCACTCAGGACGATCTGGAATGGATTTGCGATCAGGTTGATTCAACATCCAACGGAATAACATTTTGTACCGGTTCGCTATCTGTAAACCGACAAAATAATCTGGAACAAATTGTTGAAAAACTGGCGCCACGCATTCATTTTACCCAT
>JAUYTA010000233.1 GCA_030695265.1 Bacteroidota bacterium | reverse complement strand
CAAAGTTGATCGCCTCCTGACCCAAATCCACGCCCTTTCGATTCGAGAACACCGACAACGCGGTACTTTCCACCGCCGATGCTGATTACTTTTTGCAGCGGATCTTCGCCTTTTTTGAATATTTTCTTTACAACTCCATCGCCAATAATAACTACATTTCTTCCCGAATTTATTTCTTCTTCGGTGAAATTTCGTCCGATCCTGATTTCATTTCCGGAGGTATAGAGGTAATTGTTATCAACTCCCTGTACCGATACATTGGGATTGGTTTTCTGTGATTCGAATTTTACGGTGGCAGTTCCCGTTGCTGTTGTCGAGATCGAAACTGCTGCCGGAAAAGCATACTTGTCCTTAAATTCTCTGGCCTGATAATAATTGATGTATGAATAATTTCGGGTTCGGTAGCGCTGGTTGCCTACCTGTATGCGCATTCCACGCGAGCTGATTGTGAACGTGTTGGCTCCCATGAAAGTGAACTCTTTTGTGATTGAGTTTTTGATAGAGTCGATTGCAGTAAGTATTCCGACCAAAGCTGTAATTCCAACTGCAATAATCAGCACAGTTAATATCGTTCGCAACAAGTTACTCCTTATTGACTGCAAAGCGATCCTCAAATTTTCAAAAAAAAGCGTTCCGAATCTCATATTTTGTTTGTTTGATGAGCGTTCAATAAGTCACACAAGTTCCTAAATAATTACATTCAAAAAATCAATACCTGGTTCCCGAATTTTAATTTCAAACATTACAATCATTGTTTAACGACCAATTGTAATATATATTCGATTGTTCAAGATCGGCGAATTGATGCAATTTTAAACTAACTGTGTTAATGCATTGATATGTTGTTTCCTATGACCCATTAAATTTTGGTTTAATTTTTTTTAACATTTAAAAACTAACTTTTTAAGTAAAGGTTCGTTCACGTCGTTATCATTTAGATTTAATTTGACCGGATGTAAAACAGTTACAAACTCAATTCTAAAGTTTTTATATGATCTGTATCTTCGAAATTTCATCATCAGAAGCTCCTGATTTCAGGCGATTGATTCATATCAATTCCGAAAAAACGTTTGAAGATTTAAATGTGATTATACAGAATGCATGTAGTTTTGACCATTCTCAATTGGCGTCATTTTTCCTTACCGATGATTTGTGGAGGAAAAGCGTTGAAATCTCCTCCCTTGATTCAGGAAAATCGGAACCTATGCTAATCAGCATGAGAACAACAAAACTGGATAATTACTTATCGGAAACTGGACAAAAACTTATATATGTTTTCGATTTTTTTAATGAACGTTTTTTATTTATCGAATTAAAAGAAAAAATTATGAAAACCGATTTGCAAGAACCATTTGTTGCCTACGAAAAGGGGGATGCCCCAGCTCAATTTCTACTGAATGATTATAATGATATTGATGTAGATGTCATGGTTTCTGATGATGTTTACAAGAGTTTTGGAGATCTGGAAGACTATTATGAGATTTTTGGAGAAATGGATGCGTAAACAAATGGGGGACTTAAAAAGTCCCCTTCTTTTTTCTTATTCATTGCTTATCTTTGACGGCAACACAAAAAATAAGAATGAATACATTAATTGTGGTTTTGGGTCCAACCGGTATTGGAAAATCAGATATCAGCATTCAAGTTGCCAATTATTTTTCTACTGATATTATTTCTGCTGATTCGAGGCAATTTTTTCGCGAGCTTTCCATTGGTACTGCGGTTCCTTCCGAAGAAGATTTGAAATCAGTTATTCATCATTTTATTCACTCCCGGTCGATACACGATTATTACAATGTCAGTGAATACGAAACTGAGGCGATCGACCTGATCAATCAACTTTTCAGAACAAAAAATCCGTTGATACTTACCGGCGGGTCTATGTTATACATCGACACCATTTGCAAAGGTATTGATGATATTCCGACAGTTACTCCTGAAATCAGGCAAGAAGTAATCGGCTGGTATGCTGAAAATGGACTCGAAGCATTGCAGCAACGCCTTTTAAATCTCGATCCGGAATATCACGGCATTGTTGATCTTAATAATCCCAAACGCCTGTTGCATGCGGTAGAAATTTGCCAAATGACGGGTAAAACATTTACTTCGTTCCGAAAAAATACTGTTCGCGAACGTCCTTTCCGGATTGTTAAAATTGGGATAAATCAGAACCGCGAAATTTTGTACCAGCGAATAAATGAACGTGTTGAGCGAATGATGGAAGCAGGTTTGCAGGATGAAGCAAGAAGCGTTTATCCATTCAAACATCTGAATTCGTTGAATACGGTTGGCTACAAGGAATTGTTTGCGTATTTTGATGGCAACTGTACGCTGGACGAGGCAGTGGATCTGATCAAACGGAATTCGAGAAAATATGCGCGCAAACAACTTACATGGTTTCGCCGCGACAATGAAATCACTTGGTTTGAACCGGAACAGATTCAGGAAATAATTGCTTTTACTGAACAAAAGTTAAAAGAACATGACAGATAAATTTACTTTCCCAATTGATAAACATGTTGCACTTTTGCTGAAACAATATTTAAATGGATTGTCTTGAAAACCATTAAAATTATCGGACCGGCTTATCCTTATCGCGGTGGAATTGCAACTACCAATGAACGGTTGGCCCAGGAATTTATTTCTATGGGATATGAAGTTGAAATTGAGACTTTTACTGTTCAATATCCGTCATTCCTTTTTCCGGGGAAAACACAGTATAATTTAAAATCAGCTCCTGAAAATTTAGCAATCAGTCGGACTATCAATTCGGCAAATCCGCTGAACTGGCATTCTGTTGGCAGCCGGATTCGCAAAGAAAAACCTGATCTGGTGATTATCAGGTATTGGTTGCCTTTTATGGCGCCTTGCCTGGGAACCATCGCCGGTATAATACGAAAGAACCGGCACAGTAAAATCATTTGTCTGGCTGATAATATTATTCCCCATGAACACCGGACTGGCGATCGGGCTCTTACCAATTATTTCATTCAGCGAATCGATGGTTTGATCGCAATGTCGAAGAGTGTGTTGACTGAGGCCAAAACCTTCAGGAAAGATTTAAGTCTGGCATTTTGCCCGCATCCGATTTTCGACAACTATGGAGAAAGGTTACCGTTCGATATTGCAAAACAGAAATTGAACCTCGATGTAAATACAAAATACCTTCTTTTCTTCGGATTCATTCGCGATTACAAGGGGCTCGATTTACTTTTAAATGCTTTTGCTGATAAGCGGTTGCGTAAATTTCATGTAAAACTGCTGATTGCCGGCGAATATTATTCAAGTCCCGAGCCTTATCTGGAATTGATAAAAAAGAATAACCTGGCAGACTTGATCGAATTGCGCACTGATTTCATTCCTGACGAAGAAGTAAATCTGTATTTTAGCGCTGCCGATATGGTAGTTCAGCCTTATAAAAGTGCTACACAAAGCGGTGTTACGCAAATCGGCTATCATTTTAATAAGCCAATGCTGGTTACCAATGTGGGTGGTTTGGCCGAAATTATTCCTGATGGCCGAATCGGATATGTTGTTGAACCCGACAGCCAAAGTATAGCTGATGCTTTGGTCGATTTTTACGAAAATGAAAGAATGACCGAATTTGAAGCTAATATTGTGGAGGAAAAGAAGAAATTCTCCTGGGCAAATATGGTCAACACATTTTTATCCGTTTACAATCATACAAAGGCAAAGTAAAATATATGGATTACAATACGCTCATAAAAAACAGGATTCAGGATGCGATTAATATGAAAGTGATGATTATGAAAGATCCTGTGTTGATTCAACACATTCAGGATGCAGCTGGAATGATTGTTCAGGCTTACCGGTCGGGCAATAAAACACTTTTCTGCGGAAATGGTGGCAGCGCTGCCGATGCACAACATCTGGCCGCTGAACTTTCAGGTAAATTCTACCTCGACAGGCCACCGATTCATGCAGAAGCCTGCCATGTAAACAGTTCGTTCATGACTGCTGTTTCAAATGATTTTGGCTTCGATGCAGCTTTTTCCCGATATATTGAGGCAGTCGGTAAAAAAGGAGATGTACTTGTCGCAATTTCAACTTCCGGAAATTCTGAAAATGTTTATCAGGCGCTTTGTAAGGCAAAAGAAATTGGTTTTACATGTATTGTTTTATCGGGCTCAACAGGTGGAAGGATGGCCGCAAAAGCGGATGTTTTAATCAAGGTGCCTTCGGATGATACTCCCCGGATACAGGAGTTGCACATATTAATTGGCCATATTATTTGTGAGTTAGTTGAAAGTGAATTATTCGGAAAATAAAAAGGCAATCCTTTCGGACTGCCTTTAATATTGTATCTGAATTTAATTCAGGATTATTTTACTGAATCCATGTATTCGATCAATTCAACAACCTTGTGTGAGTATCCCATTTCGTTGTCGTACCATGAAATAACCTTAACGAAAGTTGGAGACAACTGAATACCTGCTTTTGCATCGAAGATGGAAGTGCGTGCATCTCCAATGAAGTCATTTGAAACAACTTCGTCTTCAGTATATCCAAGAATACCTTTTAATTCGCCTTCTGATGCAGCTTTCATTGCAGCACAGATTTCAGCATAAGAAGTTTCTTTTTTCAAACGAACAGTTAAATCAACAACTGAAACGTCAGGAGTTGGTACGCGGAAAGCCATACCGGTTAATTTGCCATTCAGTTCGGGAATAACTTTACCTACTGCTTTTGCAGCGCCGGTTGATGAAGGAATAATGTTCTGACCTGCACCGCGTCCACCTCTCCAGTCTTTTGCTGAAGGACCGTCAACAGTTTTCTGAGTAGCTGTTGTTGCGTGTACTGTTGTCATCAAACCTTCCAGAATTCCGAAATTGTCATTCAGAACTTTTGCAATAGGAGCCAAACAGTTGGTAGTACATGAAGCATTTGAAACGAATGTCATATCGTTAGTGTACGATTTGTGGTTAACACCCATTACGAACATTGGGGTATCGTCTTTTGAAGGAGCTGAAAGAATTACTTTTTTTGCACCACCGTCGATATGACCCTGAGCTTTTGTTTTTTCAAGGAACAAGCCAGTTGATTCAACAACATAGTCAGCGCCAACAGCGCCCCAGTTAATATCAACAGGATTACGCTGAGCTGTAACCCGGATGGTTTTTCCGTTTACGACCAGTTGACCGTCTTTTACTTCAACAGTACCTTTGAATTGTCCGTGTGTAGAATCATATTTTAGCATGTATGCCATATAATCTACATCGATGAGGTCGTTGATTGCAACAACTTCTACATTTTCTTTAGCTACTGCAACGCGGAAAACAAAGCGTCCGATACGACCGAAACCGTTGATACCGATTTTAATTTTTGACATCGTTATAAAATTTAATGAATGTATAAATGAATAATGTTTGTTTTTTCAATGACCTCTTTTTATTTTAAGGCATACAAAATAAATACTTAATTGTCGAAACTTCAAATTTATTTCAAAAGATAAGCCCTTTTGTGGTCGGGTTTAATTTTTTATTAATGTAGAAAGATAAAAATGGAAAAGTTTGGAGGGTAATTGAAAACAGGTAGTTTTTACTTTTTACTTTTTGCCTGTGATTTTAGCTTTCCCGGACAACCTTAGAATTAAAAATCTCCTGCAAAGTGTCAATACAAAAGCATTTATTCAATTCTCAGAGGCTTTAAAATCGTTTATTTCCTTTGAATTAAAGGCGTTACAGGCAGTATTTAACTTTGATTCAGGTTCCTTTCTGGAACAAAAGCCTCCAATGTGTTTATAGTTATTAACCAATTCACTTTTTGATTGAAGGGTCTAAATAATTTTTGTTGATATGTTTTTTCTTGTGAGTTATATATTGTAATAAAAAAACTTAACTTTCAGCACACAAAAATGTAAATTTTACGTTCATTCTATCTTTTGGCTGTAAAGGTACATTAAGGTGTGTTTTATCCGGTTTCAAATAGATTTTCTCTGTATGAAACTCTTAAATGATAAATATTTCTAAAAGATAAGGTATGTGTTGTTTTTGTTTTGACTCTGGATGAGTGAAATCCATACAAATGCTAACGAAATAGGTACATGTAGCAGATAATTATTTTATTTTTATCTGTTTATATTGTTGTACTTTGATGATATTTTTATACGTTTGCATTGTGTACTTTCTAATTTAATGAAAAATAATCAACGAATAAAGAAAAAATGAATTATAAAATTCAATCAATCAATCAATTAAGTTCAATTAAAAAACAAATGCTATGAGAAAATCATTTACTCGGCTATTTAGTATTTTCGTACTACTCTTGGGCCTGAGTTTTCAAATGGTGTATGGAATCGTCTTTGTTCCGGCGAGTTCTGTGCCTACAGGTGGAAATTCAAATGCCAAGCCCGCAGATTTTGCAACAAAGTTTGTTGTTGCATTCGATGTAGTACCAGTTATCTCTGATGCTGGTGGTACCGCAGTTATTTACAAGAACGGTGGTTTGTTTAAAACATTCCCTGTTACCAAAACATCATCCAGCGTTGTTGTTGTTGGTAAAACTCTTGAATTAGCACACGGTATTGCTTCTTTTACACAGGCTGATATTTACAGCGTAGCTATTACAGACGGTGCTATTACCGGATTAGCTGCAGGTGCTTTGGCCAACGGTGTTTACAATTTCACAATTGGTGATTACGTTGCACCTGTGTTATCATCAACCGCTGCTGCTTATGCTCCTCTTAAAGGTGCTGTTAGCGTAATGGCTAATTTAGATGGAAGTGCTTTTACTTTGACTGTTCCCTTCAGTGAAGCGGTCAATATCCCTGCGACTCCCGGAAACCTGGCTGTTTACATTTACAAAGAAGATGGTACTGTTGTTGACATTGTAAAAGTTAGTAATCCAGCCATTACAGGTCTTGGTACTATTGCTGTAACTGTACCTGTTGCAGCTAATGCAATTTTTCAGGAAAACACAAAGTATTATGTGAGCATTGATGCCGGCGCTTTTGTTGATGCTAGTCCAAATAAAAATGTTTTCGGTGGCTTAGCTACTCCAACAACCTGGACTTTTACAACACGTGACTATTCTGCTCCTGCGATTACTGCTACTGTTACTGATATAACTACCAGTACAGCTAAATTAAATGTTACTTTAACTGAAAAAGGTAAATATTATTATTTACTTCAGACCGAAGTAACTGCAGATCCTGCAAATGCCGCTGCTGTCAAAGCTGCTGGTGTAGCTGTTACTGTGACTTCTCCTTTGACTGTAACTTCTAATTTAGCTCTTGCAGGTTCAACTGCTTATGAAGTTTTCGTCGTTTCTGAAAATGCTGAAACTCCTGCTAACTTAAGTTCCGCGTTTGTAAAGAAAACGTTCTCTTCTATTGATGCTACTGCTCCTCTTTCGGTTGCACGTGGACTTATTAATAATTCTGCTAAAAAAACATCAGGTGTTTACATGGTGTTTAACGAACAGGTTAAAGGTGGTACCGGAACGCTGGATTTACGTTTGTCTTCCAATGAGTCTTACGTAAAACAAATTGGTGCAAATGAAATTACATCAAGAAAAATTACAGCTGCTGAAGTAACTGCAAATACTTTTGGTATTGGTCGTACAGTTAACGAATGGGTATCAGTTGTTGATTTTGCTATGACCTTACCAAGCAACGTTGCTTACTATATTGTTTTCCCTTCTGGATATATTAAAGATTTGTCTGACAATACATTTGTTGGAGGCGCTTTTGTAAATCCAATCAATAAAGGTGACTGGGGATTGACAAGTTCCGATTTCGAATTGCCGACTGTAGCTGTTACTTTTGCAACTCCTCTTTCATTGATTTCTGACATTAATGTCACATTTAATGAAACAGTTCAGAAACAACTGACAACTGTTACCGATTGGGCGCAGGTATTGGCTTTGGAAGTTAATAATGTGGCAGTTCCATTTACAGTAACTTCTCCTGCTTTTGCTGGCAATGGTACTGTAATTGTTATAGATCCTTCTGTGACTTTGACTAGCAACACTACTTATACAGTTCGCCTTCGTCCGGATGCTGTAATGGATATGAATAACAATGCTATTGTAACTGAAAATCTTTATACAGTTACCACTGGTGATTTGGATGCATTTACTGTACAGTACGGAAGTTCTGTTGGTGCAACTACTACTACTGGTTTAGTGGCCAACTCAACATTTAAAATTGATTTTAATAAAGCGGTAAAAGTTAATACAACAGGAACAACCTGGTTAGATGCTACCTCAGAGAACCTTTTCCCTTTTATTACTTTCAAAAAGGCCGGTACAGCGAAAGCATTCACTGTCGATTATAATGCAACTACTTTCACAGTAACCATTACTTCTACTGATGCCTTGGTTTCAAACGCCTCTGATTACACTGTTGAATTAAATGGTGCCAAAGTTCGTGATTCACAAAGCACATTGTTATCTGCTGCTGCTGGTTATGTTGCTTCACAGACTTATACAGTTAAGGATTACAAGGCTCCTTTGGCTGCCACAAGTCATAGTGGTAATATGCCAAATGATGGAACACTTTTAACCATCACTTTAACAGATGATAATTTAGCAACCTTGACTAATCTGGCTGGTGGCGCTATTTCATCTGACCAAATTACATTTAAAGCAGGTACATCGAATGGCGAAAATCTTGCATTTGGTTTTGCTTACAATGCTGGTACGGGTGTAATTACAATTACCCCATCTGTTGCTCTTGCAACCGGTAAAACTTACTATTATGGCATTGGCGCTTCTGTTAAAGATGCTGCCGGTAACGTAACAGTTGGCAAATTTGCTACTTTCACCATGGTTGCCCCTGCTGTTGCTCCTACCATTGTTGCAAATACCTACACTGTAAATGGAAGTTCACAAACTCCTGTTGCTGAGAAGCTGGTTAATATTGTTGCTAAAACAGGAAATATTGTTACAGTAACAGTTACTTTCAACGACAATGTAAAAGAAGTACAAAGTGTAGCTCCGTTTAATACAATATCTTTATCAGATGGAGTTAGTCCGGCATGGACTGCGAATGTAACACCAACAAATGTTAGTGGAAACACTTTAACTGTTGATTTTACAGGTGTAACATTAGCTTCTGACGTTGTTTGTACTTTAACATTACCTGCTGGTATAGTTCAAGGTTCAACAGCCTACACCAACACCCCAGTTCCAACTTTTGCTCAGTTTGCAGGGAAAAATATTCTTTTCAATTCGAAGGATATTGTTGTACCTGTTGTTGTTGCAAATACTCCTGCCGCTTCTGCAGTTGGTGTTGCATTAAATACTGCGTTAAAACTTGATTTCTCTGAAAAAGTAGAATTAGGTACTGGAAACATCGTAATTAAAAAGGGTGCCACTGTTGAACAGACAATCGCTGTGAACAGCTCAAATGTAACATTGAATGCTGCTGGTACACAGGCAACTGTTGTTAAGGCTGATTTAATGGATTACAATATTGTTTACACAGTTGAAGTTGCTGCAGGCGCTTTCAAAGATGATATTTCCGCAAATGGAAATGCTTTAACTTCTTTCACATTTACAACTGTTGTTAACCCTCAACCAGTAGCATCAACTTTAAGTCCTGCTGACAATTCAGATCAGGTAGCTTTAAGTCCGCTTACATTGGGTATTACTTTCAGCGAAGAAGTTATTAAATATGATCCTTTGGTTGGTTCACGTAAATTATGGTATTTGGTTAAGGAAGGAAATCTGGGAATCAGAGCTTCTTTCAATGCCACTGATGATTTAGTGTACAATGCCGGAAATGATGTTGTTGTTGCAAACAATTACATCGAAACTGCCACTGTAGGAATTTCAGGTAAAATTGTTTCAATTTCAACCGGATTTACTCCTGTTGCCGGCGATAGATATTATGTGTTAATTACACAAGGCGCTTTCCTTGATAAATCAACTGGAGTTAGTGCTGGTGGAAATCCTGTTCCTGGTGTATTTGCCGGTGTAACAAGTGCGACTACCTGGAATTTTACAACAAAAGATGAAAATCCCGGAACTGTTTCATTTGTTTATACTAAACGTGCTGACAACAAAGTCGCAATAACAAGTAATATTACCATTAATTTTACTCGTCCGATTAAAAAGGCCGATGGTAGCGTAATTAATGATATTGATATTGCCAACTTGTTTATTTTGAACAAAAATGCTGGTCCTGGTACATTGGGAGTGAAAGCTTTTGTTGGAACTATTAGTGCCGATAAAAAAACGGTAACGATCCTGAATAGTTCTTTGGTCACTTTAGGTGAGTTGACAGAGCTTTCTAACTATACCATTGGGTTGGCTGGTGCTTCTATCATATATCAGAACGGTTCTGCTGTTGCTGGTGCTTCTGATACATTCAACACTTCTGACTATACAGCTCCTGCTGTTGTTGCTTCAATTACAGCTCTTGTTGCTGATGTTAAAAAAGATGAAGCTACGGTTCAGTTTACTGCAACTGATAACATGAACCTTGCTTCACTTTATTATACAATTCAGGCAGGTGACAATACTACTCCGGCTCCAACTGCCGCTGTTGTAAAAACAGGCATGATGAAAGCCATTGTAGGTGCTTCACCACAAACTGCAAGTTATAAATTCACTGGATTGGCTGAGGAAACCAGCTATGTAGTTTGGACTGTTGCTGTTGATGAAGCTGGTAATGATTCTCCGGTAAGCAAAATTGTATTTATTACTGACGATACAACAAAACCATTGTTGGTTACTAAACCTGCAAATTTTGATGCTGCAGGTAAATTAACATTCGTATTCAATGAAGAAGTTAGTCCTGCTGCTGCAAGCGTTCGTATTTTGGATGCTACAAGTATGACAGAATTGGCTGTTCTTGGGTTGAACGCTGTTCCAACAAAACCAACTCAATTAATTACTGATGCATTTGTTCCAGCAATAACCAATGCTCTTGTAAATTACTATGTTGAAATCGACAAAGGTTTGGTTGGAGATGTTCCTGTATATGCAGGTGATGCAATTAATTATTTTGATGGTTTATTCCGCACTGATCTAATGGTAACTTCTAAAGATGTTACTTTGCCAAACTTACTTTCAAGTTCAATTCCTGCAATTGATGTTCCGGTTAATTTTAGCTTTACATTGACTTTTGACGAAAAAGTTAAAAAAGCTACCACTTTACCAGTTGACGCATTGCTTATTGAAAAATGGAATACAACAACTTTGGCATGGGAACCATTTGAAATAGTTGATCCGGGTAATATGGTTAGCAATGATACTGAAGTTGTAACTGTTACTTTGGCCAGAACTTTATCAAGTCTAGGTAACTACAAAGCTACTTTAAAATCATTGACTTTCTCTGATTTAAGCGGTAACCTTCATACTATTGTTGCTTCATGGGTTGCTACATTTACTGCAAAAGATATTGTTGCCCCAATAGCTACATTTACTCCTGCAAAAAATGCAACTGGTATAGCTGCTGGTGTTACTCCATTAACAATGACTTTCAACGAAGCCATCCGTTTATTGGATAATACTGCAATTGATTCTTATGATTTGGATTCTTTGGTTTATTTCAAGAAAGATAATTCTGCAATAGGATTCAAAGCTGCAATCGCCGGATCTGTAATAACAATTACTCCTTCCGCTGCACTTGTTGCTGATGCGACTTATACTTATGGATTTAAAGCTAAATTTGAAGATTTTGCCGACAATGCTGTAACTGCCGATGCTGCTACTTTCAAAACTGTAGTAACAACTCCAGCTGCTCAGTATTTGACATGGTTGCCTGCAAAAGCTTCTCCTTATGTAGCTCCTTGGCCTTGGTTGGGTACTGCTAACACAGTTACCATGAATTTCACAAGTCCAATTTTTACTCATTCAACTGTTGCTGCCAATAATAACTTAGTTGTAACTCCTGCTAACATTGTTTCTCTTGGTATTATTACCGTTAAGCAAAATGGTGTTACCTTAGTTGCAAATACTGATTATGTGTTATCAACACCTGATAATAAAACAATTGTTGTTACTCCTAAAACAAATTGGGTAAGTTCTTCAATTGTTGAAGTTATAGTGAATGGCGCTACACTTCAGATTAATGAAGGAAATGTTCTTGTTCTTGGTACTGCTGGAGTTCCATTTGATGCCAGTACTTACAAAGCTGAAGATATCATTGACCCGATTGTTGATGTAACTTATGCTGCTTTAGGATTTACCACTGGTTACTATCCTGCAAAAGTTGGATTGGCTGGCGTTTCTCCTGTAATTGCTAAAACTGAATCATTGAAATTGTATTTCAACGAAGATGTTAAAGTTGGTACTGGTACAGTTATGATTTACCGTTGGGACGGTGTGCTTGCAAAACCAGCGATGGTTGCTACAGTAGCTGCCGATAAACGTACTGTTACTTTAGGCGATCTAACTGGCCTTCCAACCAATCAGGAATACTATGCAATTGTTAATCCAGGTGTTGTGGTTGATGTAACTGATAGCAATCCTTATGCTGGAATTACCGATGTTAAAGTTTGGAAGTTCATTCTGAAAGATGACGCTATTCCACAAGTTTTGGCATATCTTCCAAATACGGACAACCAACCGGTTAATTCTAAGTTAACGATCACATTCGATCGTCCTGTTGCACTTACCGGAGCTGGTTATGTTGCTCTTTACAAATCTGCTGCCGGTGGCGATGCTATTCAGATATGGCGTGGTGCTGACAATGGTACAACTGCTGCTTTTACTGTTACAGGTAATACTGTTACTGTTAATCTGCTTCCATTGGATGTAAACACCAAATATTTTGTAGAACTTTCTGCAAATACATTTGGCTCAACTGC
>JAUYTA010000232.1 GCA_030695265.1 Bacteroidota bacterium | reverse complement strand
TAAGCTCCACCTGCACACGAAAGGGTGGCCACCCTGATCATTTTGTGAAGGGTAATTCCCCGATCAACCGCCAGATTGGGCTGGTCTTTGCGCATACTGAAATACATTTCCTTATCAATCAGCCTGAAAATAATGGTTTTGTCGCCCACCAAAGCCTGATCGTGCGATTCGGCATAACTCACCACCTTTTCGTCCAACCGTTTAGAGGTCAGCTCGTGAAAGATGGTTCCGACATCCCATTGTTCATCAGCAACTTCTTTAATTGTTTTGATCCAGAAATCAGGAACTCCCATCGCCATGCGGTAATCGAAACCCATACCACCGTCAACATTCGGGGTAGCGAGACCCGGTAATCCGCTCATCTCTTCGGCAACAGAAAGCGCATTCGGATTTATTTCATGAATCAGCCGGTTTGCCATTATAAAATAGGTAAACGCTTCCTGATCGAGCCCACCATCAAAATAATCGTCGTAACTGGTAAATGCTTTGCCCAAACCATGATCGAAATACAACATGCTGGTCACCCCATCGAAACGAAAACCATCAAATTTAAATTCTTCAAGCCAATAACGAATATTTGAAAGTAAAAAATGAATGACTTCAGGCTTTCCGTAGTTAAAACAATACGAATCCCAGGCAGGATGTTCGCCTTTAGCCCCTTCATGAAAGAATTGCCAGCGTGTTCCGTCGTATTTGCCCAATCCTTCGACTTCATTTTTCACTGCATGTGAATGAACCAAATCAATGATTACTGAAATCCCCATTCCATGCGCGTCGTCCACCAGTTGCTTTAATTCCTCCGGAGTCCCAAATCTTGATGATGGGGCAAAAAAACCTGACACATGATATCCAAAACTTCCGTAGTAAGGATGTTCCGGAATAGCCATTAACTGAATGGTATTGTATCCGGCCTTTTGTATCCGCGGTAAAATATCAGTTCTGAATTCATTGTAAGTGTGTACTCTTTCGTTTTCGCCGGCCATACCAATGTGCGCCTCGTAAATCAACGGTGCTTCGTTCGACCTTCGAAACTCATCTTTCTTCCATTTGTATGGTTTAGAAGGAGCCCAAACCTGGGCGCTGAAAATTTTCGTCTGCTCGTCCTGAACCACCCTGTTTATCCAGGCTGGTATTCTTTTTCCGTGTCCACCGTCCCAAAACATTGAAAGTGCAAACAAATCGCCATGGCTCATTTTGTCGGCCTGAAGAATTAATTCCCAATTCCCGTTGCCGACAGACTTCATCGCATACTCCGATGTTTCCTGCCAGTTATTAAAATCGCCGGTCAAATATATTTTAGTGGCATTCGGAGCCCAGTCGCGAACAATCCACTGATTGTCAACTTTGTGTAAACCGTACCATTTATGCCCCTGCGCAAATTCCGACAAACTGACGTTCCGAAGGATTTCATGCTCTTTTTCTCTGGCAATATTTAATCGTGAAATAATGGTTGGCGCAAAAGGCTCAAGCCATTGATCGTTTTTTACAAAATTTGGTAATTCCATCGCTTATACAATTTGTTTAAAGATAAGAAAAACAAGTTGTCATTAACATTGCCTAAATAATAATACTTATTTCTTTTTTGTGGCCTGATCAATAAATTGTTGATTTAACTCGTCTGAATCCCCATATTTGGCGCGCAATTCGATTAAACGTTCATGCATCATCTTTTGAACATCAGCAT
>JAUYTA010000214.1 GCA_030695265.1 Bacteroidota bacterium | reverse complement strand
ATATATACAGGATGTTTTTCGGCATAAATCAGGATCTGACTGACAGCAATTATACGGAAACACATTACCAATTTGGCGCTGAAAAGGTTTTTGATGCGGAAAAGCTCACCCAATTTTTCACCATCCATCCGTCAATTATTCGCGCAAAAGGATTTATTCAAACAAAAACCGGATGGAACCTGTTAAATTTTACCTTGTCGGGTATCACATTTGAACCATGCCTGCCCCAGTCTCAAAACGAGCTGGTTATAATTGCAGAAAAATTGGAATTGAATTTAATTCATAGCTCTGAGCTTGAAACGAATTGTATTCTGAATTAGTAAGAAGGAAGAACTTCGTTGTAATAGCAATAAACAATAATTCTTTGAACTGGCTGGCATAAATTAGAAAAGGCTGTCCTCTGACAGCCTTTTCACCCGTTTGAGACGGGAAACTAACCTAAACCAACTAAACCTAATAAACCATGAGCTACCAAAGTAACCAGCTTTGAGTAGCTTTTTAATAAACATTTCAGCTTCACTTTGGTTCGCCTTGTAAATTATATTTTTTCAGATAGAATCATAAGGGAACTTTCAGATAACTGATGGCGGCAAAGATATTAAAATAAGTAATATGCAATTGCCGGTTCCAAAAAAAATGGTAAATTTTTGATCTATTGTTCAGGCAAGGTTTTCAACAATTGAACCTTGATAAATACTTATACTTACCTGCACCAAATTCGTTTGAATACCTGTATTTTGCCCTGATTTTAAATTTGATTGTATGTACAGGTTTATTTTTGCATTTTTTCTTATTATTTGTGTGAACGCACAGGCTCAATTAGCTCCAAAGCGTGAGTTTCGGGCTGTTTGGGTGGCAACGGTCAATAATATCGACTGGCCTTCGAAACCCGGTATTTCTTCTGAACAGCAGAAAAAAGAAGCGGTCGAAATTTTAAATATGCACCAAAAAAGCGGGATGAATGCCATCATCATGCAAATTCGTCCGGCTTCTGATGCTTTTTATCCGTCGGAACTAGAACCTTGGTCGCGTTATCTGACCGGCACTCCCGGCAAAGCGCCCGAACCGTTTTACGATCCGCTCCAATTCTGGATTGAGGAATGCCACAGCCGGAACATGGAATTTCATGCGTGGCTGAATCCTTTCCGGGTTGCGCAATATGCCAGCGAACCTTTGGCTTCTAACCACATTGCCTTCAAACATCCTGAATGGATTGTAAACTATGGCGGCAAACTGTATTTTGATCCGGGACTGCCGCAAACCCGCGAATTTGTTGTTCAGGTAGTAAATGATATTGTGGCACGCTACGATGTGGATGCCATTCACTTCGACGATTATTTTTA
>JAUYTA010000212.1 GCA_030695265.1 Bacteroidota bacterium | reverse complement strand
AAAAAAGCAATGGCATTGTGCAAGGGTCGGATACACGATGTTGGTGCATGTGCAGGCCCTCATTCTGTATATCTTCAGGAGAAAGGTTTTGAGCTGACAGCAATTGAAACATCCGAACTTTGCTGTGAAGTTCTGAAAAGCAGAAATGTAAGGAATGTGGTTCAGCAGGATATTTTTAAATTCGGCAACCAGACATTCGATACCATTCTTTTACTGATGAACGGGACCGGAATTGCCGGAACCCTGAGTGGATTGGAAGTATTACTGCATCACCTGAAAACATTGCTCAATCCGGGAGGTCAGATATTGATCGATTCGTCTGACTTAATCTATTTATACGAACAGGAAGATGGTTCGGCGGTAATCGACCTGAATGCAGAAAATTATTACGGTGAACTAAGCTTTCAAACTGAATATGAAAACTGGATCAGCCAGCCGTTTCCGTGGTTGTATGTCGATCTGAACAATCTGGAAAATGCTGTTGAAAAAAATCAGCTTAAATTGAATAAAGTAATTAAAGGGCAATATTTTGATTATCTCGCCCAAATAACTTCATAAAAACAAACAACTTGGAAAACAATCAGGAATACCGGTCACTTTCCCCTATTGAAATTGAAATTTTAAAGCAACAAGGTTGCACTTCAAATGAATGGGATCAAATTAGCGTTGGTAAAGGATTTATTCCCCAAAATGTCCGCAATGTACAATTCTCCGGAACAATCAGGATTGGCGATAACTCCGGAACGGTGGCATTTATCGGAGGAATTACACGCAATTGCGGAATTTACAACGCAAGTATTCACAATTGCAGCATTGGCAACCATGTCTATATCCATCACATTTGCAACTATATAGCCAATTACGATATTGAAGACCATGTAATTCTCGAAAATATTGAACTGTGTTTCATCGAAGGTGAAACGAGTTTTGGCAATGGGATCAAAGTTTCAACCCTTGACGAAACAGGTGGGCGAGGAGTGATGATTTACGATAAATTATCGGCTCATCTGGCGTACTTTCTGGCTTGGTACAAACACCGACATTGCCTAATTTCTGAACTGGAATCGAAAATTTCGGAGTATGCTGAATCGGTTAAAAGTACCAGGGGAATCATCGGTGCGCACTCTGAAATCCGCAACTGCCGCCAAATAAAGAATGTAAAATTCGGACCTTACAGCCAGGTTTCAGGACCAACACGGCTCGAAAATGGCTCGGTAAACAGCAACGAATTTGCCCCCGTAAAATTGGGCGCCGGAATTTTAGCTGAGAACTTTATCGTTTCTTCAGGAGCCGAGATTTCTGACGGTACCATTATTTCAGAATGTTTTGTCGGTCAGGGTTGTATTCTTGGCAAACAATATTCGGCTGAGAAATCGTTGTTTTTTGCCAATTGCCAGGGATTTCTTGGGGAGGCCTGTTCTGTTTTTGGAGGCCCTTACACGGTATCCCATCACAAATCGACCTTGCTGATTGCCGGAATGTTTTCTTTTTGTAATGCCGGAAGCGGTTCGAACCAAAGTAACCACATGTACAAATTGGGCCCGATTCATCACGGAATTGTTGAGCGCGGATCAAAAACTACTTCTGATTCATATATTCTCTGGCCTGCAAAAATAGGTGCATTTACACTGGTAATGGGTCGTCACTACAAAAATACCGATACTTCTGATCTTCCTTTTTCGTATTTGATTGAAAATAAGGATGAAAGCTGGATTGCACCCGGAATAAACCTTCGCAGTGTGGGAACCATCCGCGATGTATTAAAGTGGCCAAAACGTGACCGACGCAAAGACCCGGAAAAACTGGATTGTATCAACTTCAATTTGCTCAGTCCGTTTACCATTCAAAAAATGCAGAAAGGATTGGATATCCTGAACCGGCTGAAAGATATTTCAGGAGAAACAACCGAAGTATTTGCTTACCGGAATACCATGATCAGCAGAAGAGCCCTTGAAAAAGGGATCGACTTGTACCAAAAAGCCATCTATAAATTTCTGGGAAATTCGGTTATTTCGCGGATCAACAAATGCAATGTTCAGACATGGGAAGAAATTCAGGAATGCCTGAAGCCTGTAAATTCTATCGGACAGGGCGAATGGAGCGATTTGTCGGGATTGATTGCTCCCAAAACGGAAATCAGCAGACTGATAAAAGACATTGAAAAACGTAAATTTGTAAGCCTTGAAGAAATAGAGCAGGAATTCAAAAAACTTCATACCAACTATTACGATTACGAATGGACATGGGCCGCGGAATTGCTGATTCAGCAAAAAGGCAAACAGATTGAAGATCTGAAAATCGGAGACATCATCAGTTTGGTAAGAAAATGGAAAGATAGTGTTATCGGACTGGATCAGATGTTGTATGAAGATGCAAAAAAGGAATTCCGGTTGGATTCGATGACCGGATTTGGAATGGATGGAAATAAAACCACCCAAAAGCTTGATTTTGATAAAGTAAGGGGTAGTTTTGAGAGTAACGACTTTGTAAAAGAAATCGTAAATCACATCGAACGAAAAACCATTCTAGGTGACCGCATGATCGAAAAATTAACAGAAATTGAGAAGACAATTCAAAAACAAAAAATATGAGACTTATTATTCAGGCCAATCACGATTTAACTTCAAAATGGGTGGCCAATTACATTGCCCGGAAAATTATTTTGGCTGCACCAACGGCTGAAAAACCTTTTGTTTTAGGTCTGCCAACGGGTTCGTCGCCGCTCGGAACATACTCCGAATTGATTCAGTTATGCAAGGTAGGCAAGGTTTCGTTCCGCAATGTGGTAACCTTCAACATGGACGAATATGTGGGTATCCCCAAAGAACACCCGCAAAGTTACCACACGTTTATGTGGACTAATTTCTTTGGCCATATTGACATTCAGCAAAAGAACGTAAATATCCTGAACGGAAATGCACCGGATATCAAAGCTGAATGCCAGTCATACGAGGACAAAATTACGGCGGTGGGCGGAATAGATTTGTTCTTGGGCGGAATTGGTCCCGATGGACATCTGGCTTTCAATGAACCCGGCTCTTCGCTGGCATCGCGCACCCGCGACAAGGAGCTGAACTACGACACCAAAGTGGCCAACTCACGCTTTTTCGACAACGATGTGAATAAAGTTCCGCCATCTTCATTAACGGTCGGAATTGCTACTGTGATGGATTCAAAAGAAGTTCTGATCATCGTGAATGGCTACAACAAATCGCGCGCATTGCAACATGCCGTTGAAGAAGGTGTAAATCACATGTGGACCATCAGCGCCCTGCAATTGCACCCCCGCGGAATGATTGTTTGCGACGAAGCCGCCACCTACGAGCTGAAAGTAGGAACTTACAAGCATTTTAAGGACATTGAAAAGAACAACCTTGATCCCGAAAGTCTGCTGAATTCGGATTTAGTTTGGTAGTTCAAACTTAGTTTAAAACAAAAGTCAGGGTTTCAATTAAATTGAAGCCCTGACTTTTTATGACTAGTAAAACCAATCTCTTATTTTGATTGAGCTGATTCCATAATTTTAAACAAATCCTGTGGCTTTTCGCTAAACGTATCTTTGAATAAATATACTGACAATACGATGAAGGCGATAAAACCAAGAACAATGAGGACTTGTGTCCACGAAGTTTTTTGAATTTCATGCCGGTCTTTTATCTCGCAAACTTCGCCGGGACAATATTTTGCTTTTTTTCCATAATACAAGCCATAAAACAGGCAACCCAGACAAATGCCAAATGCTGATTCGAAAAGCAGAAATATCAGGCAAATCAGGCAGATTATGCCGGTGATCGGGCTGAATGAATTAACAAATACTACCAGTACCAGCATTGTCAGGGCTAAAAAGAGACCTATCACCCAGGCAAACTTTTTCTGCGCAGCTCCAACATATTCCGGAACCTGCCTCCTTACAATTAAACGCCCGATGACCAATGTTGGCGAAAATTTTGGGCTAATAAACACCCGAATGATAAAATCGAACAGAAAAGCGAGAATAAAATACTTCAGCAGAACAAAACTTCCCTGCATAATGGCCGCCAAAATAGCCAGAAAAGCCCAAACAAATAATATTCCGGCAGCAGCCCTTATTTCCCGTTCGTTCAAAACCGGGATTTCATAACCTTCAACATCTTCACCAAAATTGATCACTTTGCTCATTGTTTTAGTTTTTTTAGTTAAACATCCTGATAACGAACAAAAAAGAAACGGATTAGTTTTTAATAATCTATTCATTCCTTTAATTCTGTTCATTTCCCCGTCATCTTAAGCTGAACGGTAAAAGATGCCAACTCTTCATTTCGCAATTATTCAAATTTTATCTCCTCTCTGAGCGCTTTGTTTCCTGAGCGTGACGCAGTCGAAAGAAGAGTCGAAGGGAGCATTCTTTTTTATTTCTTAACTAGCCTTCAAATCTTTCGGATAATTCAGATGCACTGAATATAGAAATTGGCTATATTTGAATCTTAGCTTATATCCCTCATTAAAATCAACAGAAGAATTTGCTCAACATAGTTGATACATTAAATTTCGGACAAATGGAACTAACAAATCTCCAAAAGAATATTATTAATTCAATAATCAAGAATGAAGTATATGACGTTTTAACTTTCATCTATAAATTTCTAGATTATACTCCGCATGATGAAACAATAAAGATTCTCAAAGCAAAGGATGAGAAAAGATTTTCAGGTATGGAGGGGCACCTTATAATACTTAATGATTTTGAAACGAGCTTCAATGCACTGAAAGAATACATCGCGCTTGTGGAAAAACTAAAAAAGGAATTTCTAGTTATAGAATTCCTCAAAGATGATTATGAATATCAATCTTATAATGCGAAATTTTTGAAATTTCCAACAATGCTGATTCAAAAACAAGAAAAAATAGATCAACCTGTTGAAACTCATACATTAGCTTATCAATATGGAGTAAAATATATAATACCTAGTCCTGATTTAGAAGACTTTAAGAGTCGAGGGTATAAGACTTTAGAAGAAAAAAGATTTGAATTAGAAGTAAAGGATCGCAAAACAGCGATGAATTGGACGAAAGCAATTGCATTATTATCAATATTTGGTGTTTTATTTTCTACTCTTTTTAACTTTTTTACAAGTAGAAATGAGCGAATTGTCGAAATAAAAAGCGTGCCTAAAACAGACACAATTAAAGCTTACATATTGTCCAATTCCCTGATAGATTCTACTGTAAATAAAGTAAAATTACTGCCCAAATCAAAGACTGATGTGCAGAACTAATAACACGCACATACCCCTATGGTTAATTCTTAATTAATTAGTCTTATGAAAAAACAAAAATTAAAGCAATTTTATATTTTCAACAAATCACGTGTATACAAGGCTAAAGTAGAAGATGATTGGGCTTTATGTCAGGGAAAAGAAATTCTTAAAATCTTTAATTCAGAAAATGAATTGATATCTTTTTGGATTAATTACAAGAATGAAATAAATGAGGAACCCTATATTTTACAACTGGAAATTCCGCCCTATATCCCCGAAAAAATTGGATATATATATATATATATAT
>JAUYTA010000207.1 GCA_030695265.1 Bacteroidota bacterium | reverse complement strand
TCAGTTTTTATCCTGATTGTTTCGGGAGTATCTTCAAGGATGGTTCCGATATACGTATTCCCGTCAACAGTTTCAATCTGTATTTTTAGGGTGTCCTGACTGTTTTGAGTATAGGCGAAGAGCGAAGAGCCAATCAGACAGATTGTTATAAAGGCAAACCTTGTTGCAAATTTTTTCATAATGGAAATGATTTGGTTCTTAAGTTTAAACTTAGAACAATAACTCATTTCTTTAAGTAAAGTTCACAAGGTAAAATGGGAGTAGTAGGCTACAAACTTTTCCAGAGTTTTATAAGCTTTATAAAACTCTGGAAAAGTTATAAAGATTTTATAAAACTTTGGAAAAGTTCTTTGTAGATTGGAAAAGTTCTATAATAAAAAAGCCACCCGCATGTGAGGACGGGTGGCTGTATCTGTTTGAAAAATGTTTGACTCTTTGTTTATAAACGATTAATAATTTACTCTGAAACTACTTCAAAGCCTAATTCAACAATTACTTCTTTGTGTAATTTGATTTTGGCGGTATAGTTCCCGATCTCTTTAACACTGTCGTCTGAAATCATGATCTGTTTGCGATCGATTTCAAATCCTTTGGCATTGATAGCTTCGGCCAGCATGATGGTATTAACCGAACCGAAGATTTTTCCGGTTGTGCTGGTTTTTGCTCCAATAACAAGTTGAACAGTTTTGAGTTTTTCAGCAATTTCCAAAGCAAGATCTTTCAATTTTGCTTGTTTGTGTGCTCTCTGTTTGGTGTTTTCGGCCAATACTTTTTTAGCCGATTCGGTGGCGATAATAGCCATCTTCTGTGGAATCAAAAAGTTACGTCCGTGACCGCTTTTAACGGTAACCAAATCGTCTTTTGATCCTAATCGTGCAACATCCTGCAATAATATAATTTCCATTTTACTTCAGCTTTAAAATTATTTCATCATATCAGTAACATATGGAAGTAACGCGATATGACGTGCTCTTTTAACTGCTTTTGCCACTTTACGTTGGTACTTCAAAGAGGTTCCGGTGATACGGCGTGGTAAAATTTTACCTTGCTCGTTTAAGAATTTTTTCAGAAACTCACCATCCTTGTAGTCGATGAATTTGATTTTGTTCTTTTTAAAGCGACAATACTTTTTCTTTTTGATTTCAACCGACGGTGGGGTCAAATACCTGATTTCACTTGAATTTGCTGCCATAATTTAGTTCTCCTTTTCAGTTTTAGCTTTTGTTCTACTGATTCTTTTTTCGCTGTAAGCAACGGCATGTTTATCCTTACTGAAAGTCAGGAAACGGATAATGCGTTCGTCGCGTCTGAATTGAGTTTCCAAGGTTTTTGCAAACGATGGGTCGGCGGCAAATTCGAAGAGTTGATAGAACCCTGTCGATTTTTTTTGAATGGGATAAGCTAATTTGCGTAATCCCCAGTCCTCTTCATTGACAATCTCACCACCGTGTTCGGTAATGATGTCCCTGAATTTTTTTACCGTTTCCTTTACCTGAATATCAGATAAAACGGGAGTAACGATGAAAACGGTTTCATACTGGTTTTTCATAAAACATCTAAATTAATTAAACATGAATACTTTATACCTAAATTTAGGTCGCGCAAAATTATAAATATTTTACTATTATTCAAACATGTAACTGTTAATTCATTCCTGAAGGTTGGAATTGATCACATATTAAAATCCTTTCAGGAAATAAGCTAGCCCAACGCCCAGGTAATTGCCAAAAGCATATCCCAGAATTCCTGTAGTAATGCCGGTAATGATGACATCTTTGTTTTTGAGGGCTGCTGCAACCACGGGTACAAACAGAGGTGAAAAAGTAAGCGCACAAATTGTAATGATGGTAGTATCTGAATCGACTTTGAACAGATAGGATAAGAAAACATAAACAATCATTGATCCGAATACAGCCAAAGCTACATACATGAACAGATGCAGAAAGTCGATCTGGAACATGCTGTGAAGATCGGCCATTGACGATACCACCAGTGAAAAAACAATGATGAAATACATGCCAAGCTGAAATGATTTCTCAATACTACTGATTGATTTGATGGTTCCAAGCAGTAAACCGAAAGTTGTAATTAATAGTATAATGACCGGCATTTGCGAAGATTTTGGAACAAGCAGGCTGATGGCAAACGAAGCGCCCAATATCAGTACCGACAATCCCAATGCTTTTGATAGTTGGATTATTCCTTTTTTTGTCAGCATACCCAGGTAATTATCGATCCCTTCATTTTCAGCGATTACCTTTTTAAGTTTTATCTTTTC
>JAUYTA010000201.1 GCA_030695265.1 Bacteroidota bacterium | reverse complement strand
CGTTCTTCAAGGTCTTTCAGTTTTTGCCTGACAAGTTGAAAATTTCCGTAGTACTTTTTAACTTTTTCCGAATTTTTCGAGGTGATATCTGCTTCGCAAAGGGTCATCAAATCATCCACATCATCGCCTGCTTCGAACAATAACCGGCGAATGGCCGAATCAGTAACCACTTCTTCAGAAAGCACGATTGGACGCATGTGGAGTTCAACAATCTTCTGCACATATTTCATCTTCTCATTTAAAGGGAATTTCATCCTTTTAAATAGTGCCGGTACCATTTTGGCGCCGACAAAATTGTGCGAATAGAAAGTCCAGCCAAGTTGTGGCGAGTACTTTTTTGTGGCAGGTTTGGCTATGTCGTGTAAAAGTGCTGACCATCTGAGCCACAGATTGTTTGTGTTGGGCGCAATTCTGTCAAGTACCTCCAGGGTGTGGTAAAAGTTGTCTTTGTGGCCAACTCCTTTCACTACTTCACGTCCTTTCATCCGGTGCAATTCAGGAAAAATAAGCTCAAGTAAACCGGTTTCGTCGAGCAACCGGAATCCTACGGAAGGTTTATCTGCAAGAATTATCTTATTTAATTCTTCGCCGATTCTTTCTTTTGAGATGATGCTGATTCGGTTTTTGTTGAGCGAAATAGCTTCCAGCGTTTTTTCTTCAATTGTGAATCCCAGTTGTGTAGCAAACCGAATGGCACGCATCATGCGTAAAGGGTCGTCTGAAAAGGTAATGCCGGGTTCAAGCGGGGTTCGGATAATTTTATCCTTAATATCCTGAATACCACCGAAGGGATCAATCAGCTCGCCAAAACGATCTTTGTTCAGGCAAATGGCCAGTGCATTGATGGTGAAATCCCGCCGGTTCTGGTCTTCTTCCAGTGTGCCATTTTCAACCATTGGCTTTCGCGAATCTTCGTTGTACGATTCTTTTCGTGCGCCTACAAATTCAACTTCAAGCGATTGATATTTAAGCATGGCAGTTCCAAAAGTCTTAAAAACACTGACCTGAATATTCGGGCCTAATTTTTTTGCAACGATTTCAGCAAGTTCGATGCCGCTTCCAACAGTAACGACATCAATATCCGGTGAGTTGCGGTTTAAAATCAAATCCCTGACAAAACCGCCGATAACGTATGTTTCCAGTTTTAATTGGTCGGCAGCTTCTGAAATGACTTTAAATATGGTATGTTGTAAATGTTTCTTCATGTAATAAATTCAGGAAATATTGTATTTAAATAAGTATATATGACAATTTGTTTTTATAATTGTGACAAAATTACCATTAATTGCTTTTTAGCGCTCAATTAAAACTTTTTATTTTAATGGCATGTGAATTGATATGCACATATAA
>JAUYTA010000192.1 GCA_030695265.1 Bacteroidota bacterium | reverse complement strand
ACGATTTTCATTTCTCCTACAGCGAAGATCAGCTTTCACGATATAAAATTACAGTTTCCAGAAGTTTTGCCACAAAAGACGAAACACTGGAATTTCTGCTGAAAGATTTGCCTTTTCAGGTCGAGAAAAAAGACGATGTGTTCATCATTATTCCTGACAGGAAAAAACAGAAAGAAGAACAGAAGAAAGGACAGACCCGGATAACTGGGCAGATTGTTGAATCCGGTTCGTATGAACCACTTCCCTTTTCGCAAATCCTTATCAATAATCACCCGATGATTGCTGATGTAACCGGAAGTTTTAATTATACCGCATCGGCTGACAGTTCTTTTCATGTACGCATTTCACATCTGGGATATTACGTTTATGATACGCTGATATATGCCAGCAATCACCGGCAATATAAACTGGTTCCTTCAAGCATAAAACTTCCTGATGTGACTGTTCAGAATAATGTTGTGGAGAAAGCAACCATTGTTGGTGAAACAATTGGTAAAATTACGCTCAACAACAATATCTCACGCTTTTTGCCGGGACAAGGCGATAACTCAGTTTTTAATCATATCAGGCTAATGCCGGGCGTTCAGGCAGCCGGCGAGCAATCGGCCGACCTGCTGATTTGGGGAAGTTACGAAGGACAAAGCCTGATAACGCTCGACGAATTTACCTTTTTTGGGCTGAAGAATTACAACGACAATATTAGCGTGGTAAACCCATTTATGGTAAAAACCATCGAAATTTTTAAAGGAGGGTTCGAATCGAAATACGGGAACCGTGTGGGTGGAATTGTGAACATTACCGGCAAAAACGGTAATTTGCAAAAGCCGGTTTTAAGCCTGAATATCAATCCAACGACTTTAAACGGAATGTTGGAGTTGCCTTTGTTTAAAAAATCGTCAATGGTGCTGGCCTATCGCCAAACCTATTACAATCTTTATGGTTCGGGTGATTTCAATATTTTTGCGCCCACCCGTGCAAGACCAAACAACCAGTCAAAAGGAATGCAATCGCAGAATGAAAAATTTGATATGGCAGTTTACCCCGATGATTACCGGTTTAGGGATTTGAACCTGAAATTCAGCCATCAGTTTGACAATGGCGATCAGTTTTATGTAAGCATGTATGGTGGAGGCGACTATTTTCACCTGACTGCTGATGCCAATTTGACCCGCACAATCCACCCGAAACCCGGACAGACAAATGAAACTCCTTTTGCAATTAATTTTCTCAACAAGGAAGAAAACAGGCAACGTGGAATTTCGGCTTTGTACAATAAAACATGGTCAGACAGGTTGACCTCTAAATTTATTTTTTCACATTCCGATTTCTCCAAAAACTTGTCCGACGAAATTCAGTCAGTAAATACAAATACCCAGAACATTTATAAAAAGGACAATACCAGCACTGAAAATAGTGCCATTGAAAACTCATTACGAGTCGAAAATATTTTTCACCTTTTAAACGGACATCAGTTGGGATTTGGAGGTGGATTTTATAACAACGAGGCAGGCATCGATTTTAAAACCACCATGGTGCGCGATACCGTTTCAATCGATACCTTGAACAAATTCAGGAACAACAGGGCTTTTGTATATGTTGATGATCGTTTGCCGATAGGAGACCGCCTGATCCTAAACACCGGCGCTCGTTTCAACCTGGCGGGCAGCAATGGCAAGCTATATTTCGAACCCAGGATAAGTGCCACTTTTAAACTTTCGGAACAACTAAAATTTAATGCATCGTGGGGCCGTTACCACCAGTTCATTTTTAAAGTTGCAAATGTTGACCGTGACCAGAATTACTCCTATTTATGGGTGACCAGCAACGGAAATACACCAGTTATTAATGCGACTCATTGGGTTGGAGGAATTAATTATTTGAAAAACAACCTTACGATAAATGTGGAAGCATACTATAAAATGACCCGCGACATTACTCAGCGTGTTTTCGAGCAACGATTTGAAGGGAACAGACGTATCGATGGCTACTTTCCCTATTTCGGCAATGCAAAAACCTATGGAATCGATTTGTTTGCAAAAAAGGATTTTGGAAAACATTCCGTTTGGGCATCATACACCTTAAGTAAAGCGCTCGAAAGTATTGCCCCGTTAAACAAACCACTTCCGGCATATAAACTGGCGCCGCAACATCAGCTGCACGAATTTAAGGTAGCTGGCTTGTTCAACATTCATCGGTTTTACTTTTCATCCGACTATGTTTACGGATCGGGAATGGAAATTTTGCGCAAAGTTTTCGCCATTGGAAGCAGCAATGTTTCCTATAATCGGGTTGACGCGGCAGTAACTTATAAATTTACCCCAAAACATTTTTCAGGTGAAGTTGGTTTTTCGGTAATCAACGTGTTCGACACCCAAAACCTGAAATACGCCAACTTTAAGAGCATCAAGCTAACTCCCGAACTTGGTGATGTCCGTGTTTATTCGGATGCTGTTCCGTTTACTCCTATTTTATTCCTGAAGTTGGTGTTCTGATAAGTTTTGGATTAATTTTGGATAAACAATATCATAAAAAAAGACCTCCTGATATTCAAGAAGTCTTTTATGGATTGAGGTCTCTGGCGGATTTGAACCGCCGTACACGGTTTTGCAGACCGCTGCCTAACCACTCGGCCAAGAGACCAATGTTTGGCTATTCCCGTTTTGGGTGGGCAAAGATAACAAAAAAACATTCCAACCTGCAAGTAAAAAATGGTCTTCAATTGAAATTAACTCTTATTGAAGCCTGCTGTCGTATTCCATTCGCGCCTTTACAATTTCGTCCATGCTACCCGACGACCATTGCGCCAGTTCCAAAATCTGCTGAAGCAAGCTTTTCCCCAAAGAGGTCAGTTCGTATTCAACCCGGGGAGGTACTTCAGCATTTTTTTTTACTTTTATCAGAATTCAAGAAACAAAAATGCAATGAACGAAATTGACAGAATTGCCGGAAATCTTCCGACTACAGAACGGATGCCGCTGCTTTTTGTAGGCCACGGAAGTCCGATGAATACTATTGAAGACAACGTCTTTAGCCGGAAATGGGCTGAACTTGGGAAACAACTGTCCCGCCCACAGGCAATTTTGTGCATTTCGGCGCATTGGCTGACCTCGGGAACCTTTGTAACCGCAATGGAAAAACCCCGCACCATTCACGATTTTGGCGGTTTTCCTGAAGAATTGTTCCGTCAGCAGTATCCCGCTCCCGGTTCTCCTGAAATTGCAGAATCAATAATGAACATGTCTCCGGAATATTTCATCGGTAAAGATTTCGATTGGGGGCTCGATCATGGAACCTGGTCGGTACTGAAACCCATGTTTCCATTGGCTGATATTCCTGTAATTCAGTTGAGTATTGATTATTCAAAACCTATGGAATATCATTACAATCTGGCCAAACAAATCAGTTATCTTCGCGCTAAAGGGGTGCTGGTAATTGGAAGCGGGAATATTGTGCACAATTTACGGCAACTTCACTACGATGAAAAAATTCCGGATTGGTCGGAACAGTTTGACAGCCAAATTGCCAGTTGGATTGAATCCGGAGATGACAAATCTATAGTAAAGTTTCAGGAATTGGGTTCACTGGCCAAAATGGCACATCCTTCGTATGATCATTTTTTACCTTTACTGTATGTTCTTGGCATGAAAGAGAAAACCGATCAACCCGAATTTTTTAATTCTGAATTTCAGATTGGGATTATTTCAATGCGATCTGTTATATGGAAATAGGAGTTTTAAGTTTTGTACTCTGCCTGTATTTTCCGGTGATGAAATTTGTGGATCTTTTATAAACGTTATATTTACACTTTAAATATTAACCGAATTAATCAACCAAAAATTTATCCTGAAATGAAAATTATACTTTTAATAATTGGCCTTGCCATTTTTACAATGGTAGCCTGCACAGGCAGAAAAACAAAAACTTCAGAAGAAAATCAGGATAATGCATTCTGGCAACTTGCCAAAACACCTCCGATGGGTTGGAATAGCTGGGATTGCTTTGGCCCGACGGTTACCGAAGCTGAAGTAAAGGCAAATACCGATTACATGGCCGGGCACTTAAAAAAGCACGGCTGGGAATACATAGTGGTTGATATTCGCTGGTTCGTTGAAAACGACAAAGCCGGCGGTTACAATCAGACTGATCAGATTTATACAATGGACGAATACGGGCGTTTTTTACCGGCAGTGAATAAATTTCCTTCGGCTGCTGACGGTAACGGATTTAAATCATTGGCCGACTATGTTCATGGCAAAGGGTTGAAATTCGGGATTCACCTCATGAGGGGTATTCCGGTTGAAGCGGTGAAAAAGAATACTCCGATACTGGGAAGCAATGCAAAAGCCGCCGACATTTATTCGGATACCCTGCAATGCAATTGGTTGCGCGATATGTACACCATTGTAGCAGAGAAAGAAGGCGCTCAGGAATATTACAATTCGATTTTTAACTTGTATGCTTCGTGGGGAGTCGATTTCGTGAAAATTGATGACTTGTCGCGACCATATCATCAGGCTGAAATCGAGCTAATCCGAAAAGCAATTGACCAAAGTGGACGTCCGATGGTTTTTTCTACTTCACCCGGAGCAACACCACTCGAAAACCCAGACCATGTGCTGAACCATGCCAATATGTGGCGTATTTGCGACGATTTTTGGGACAACTGGGAATATATGAAACCTCAGTTTAAACGTTGTGCCGACTGGGCGCCGTACATTGGCGAAGGTCACTGGCCCGATGCCGACATGCTTCCATTTGGGCGAATTTCGGTACGCGGAGAACGCGGTGCTGACCGAATGTCAGGTTTTACAAAAGCAGAACAATATACTGTAATGAACCTTTGGGCAATGTTTCGCTCTCCTTTGATGTTTGGCGGCGATTTACCCAGTAACGATGAATTCACGCTTTCGCTGTTGATCAACGATGAAATTTTGGCTGTAAATCAGAACAGTACCAATAATAAACAACTAAAAGAAGAAAATGGGTTGATTGTTTGGACAGCCGATGCACCTGAATCAGAAGATAAATACGTTGCTTTCTTTAATACCAACGATTCAGGAACCTCAGAAATATCAGCAACTCTTGCTGAACTTGGCGTTTCAGGAAACTACTCGGTAAAAGATTTGTGGACCAAGGAAGACAAAGGAACTGTTGCCGGTGAATTCACTGTTTTGGTTGAACCCCATGCTTCGGTTTTGCTGAAATTCTCGAAAGCAAAATAGGTTTTTGATAGTCAGGGGTTACAGTTGTAAAGTTCAAACTTTGAATTTCCCCAAACCCCGGTTTTTAACTTGGAACAATCTTTCTATCTTTGCGGCTCATTATCAGAAACCTTTATCACACTCATAAAATGGAATACAAATTCTGGGAAATTGAGCCGAAATGGCAGCAATACTGGGAGGAACACAAAACGTTTAAAACTACGAACGACTTCTCGAAACCAAAATATTACGTGTTGGATATGTTTCCGTATCCTTCAGGCGCAGGTTTGCATGTGGGGCATCCGGAAGGTTACACTGCTACCGACATTATCAGTCGCTACAAACGCATGAAAGGCTTTAATGTACTGCACCCGATGGGATGGGACGCTTTCGGATTACCAGCCGAACAATATGCCATTCAAACCGGAACTCACCCTGCTGTAACCACCAACATCAATTGCGACAATTTCCGTCGTCAGATCAAAGCGCTCGGATTGAGCTACGACTGGGATCGCGAAATAAATACCACCGATCCTAAATATTTCCGTTGGACACAGTGGATTTTTACCAAGCTGTTCAATACATGGTTCGATGCCGAAGCCGGAAAAGGTAGGCCAATCAGCGAACTGCCCATTCCTGCTGAAATTCAGGCGCAGGGAATTGAGGCGGTCAATAAATACATTGGAAAAAAACGCCTGGCTTATTACGACAATGCTCAGGTTTGGTGGTGCCAGTCGTGTAAAACGGTTTGTGCCAACGAAGAAGTGCTGACCGACGGATCGCACGAGAAATGCGGCCACCAGGTAACGCGTAAAAACCTGAAACAATGGTTGCTCAGGATTCCGCATTATGCCGAGCGTTTGCTTGAAGGCCTTGATGATTTGGATTGGCCGGAAGGCGTAAAAGACATGCAGAAAAACTGGATCGGAAAATCAATTGGCGCCGAAGTTGATTTTCCGATTGAAGGGCTGGAGGAAAAATTACGTGTTTACACCACGCGTCCAGATACCTTGTTTGGAGCCACTTACATGGTTGTTTCTCCGGAACATCCGATGCTCGAAAAGTTGGTGACTCCTGAAAATGCCAAAAAAGTAAAACAATACATACATGCGTCGTCGCTGAAGTCGGATTTGGACCGCACCGAACTGGCCAAAGACAAAACCGGCGTTTTCACCGGGAGCAATGCCATTAACCCGATCACCGGCTTGCCGATCCCAATCTGGATAGCCGATTATGTCCTGATGGGTTACGGAACCGGCGCCATCATGGCAGTTCCGGCACACGATAACCGCGACTTTGAGTTTGCTCAGAAATTCGATATTCCGGTTGTTTGTATTCTTGATCCGAAGAGCGCCGACGAGGAAACCCGCGCCAAAGTACTGGCAGAAAAAGTTTGCTGGACTGAAGACGGAGCATACATCAATTCTGCCAATCCGGCAATCAATCTCGATTTAAATGGCCTGAACAAAAAACAGGGCATCGCAAAAGTGATTGCATGGTTGGGCGAAAACGGAATCGGAGAAGCCACTACCAATTTCAAACTGCGCGACTGGTTGTTCAGCCGCCAGCGATACTGGGGCGAGCCTTTCCCGGTTATTCACTGGGAAGATGGCGAAGTGACTTTGGTGGATGAAGATCTTCCGGTTGAGCTTCCGGAGATGGAAAAATACGAACCGGGCGAAGGCGGTGAATCGCCATTGGCCAACGCAACAGACTGGTTGTATGTGGTTGACAAGAACGGTCGCAAAGGTCGCCGCGAAACCAACACCATGCCGCAATGGGCAGGATCGTGCTGGTACTATTTGCGTTACATCGACCCGCGCAACGACGAATCAATTTTCGACAAAAAGCTTGAGAATTACTGGATGCCGGTTGACTTGTACGTAGGCGGCGCCGAACATGCTGTTTTGCATTTGCTGTATTCGCGTTTCTGGCACAAAGTGTTGTTCGATTTGGGAATTGTCTCAACTCCTGAACCTTTTCAGAAGTTGTTCAACCAGGGAATGATTCTGGCTTTTGCATACGAAACCGCCACTGGCGCTAAAGTTGCCAGCGATTTGGTAGAAGAAAAAGAAGGCAAATATTTCCACATCGAAACCGGTGAAGAACTGAACCAGATCGTCGCCAAGATGTCGAAATCGTTAAAAAATGTGGTGAATCCTGACGATGTGGTAACGAAATTCGGAGCCGACTCGCTTCGTTTGTACGAGATGTTCATGGGGCCGCTGGACGATACCAAACCGTGGATGGAAAACGGTGTGAAAGGAGTTTTCGGCTTCCTGAACCGTGCATCCCGTTTCTTCGGAACTCCTGAAAATATTGTGGATGAAGTTGATGACAAGGAAACGCTGAAACTGCTTCATCAGACCATTAAAAAGGTGGCTTTTGATATTGAAAATATGAAATTCAATACCGGTATTTCGGCATTGATGGTGTTCAATAACCTGGCAATGAAAAAGGGAAAAGTGAGCAAACAAACGGCTGAAACTTTTGCCAAAATACTG
>JAUYTA010000191.1 GCA_030695265.1 Bacteroidota bacterium | reverse complement strand
ATGGTATTATCTCTGTTTTTCGCGAACAGATGGTAATTATCTGTTTTCCTGAAATTATTATGCCCAGCGGTATTGTAATGAAAGGAATACCGTTGTTCTGATTGTTGAGCGGAACACGCAGGATGATTAATACTGTATCTCCATCAACCTCAATACGCGATCGTTCATCGATATCAAGAACGTCCATTACAAAATCGCGCGGAACATTGTGTTCGCGGATTAAAAGTTCTACTTCTTCGTTGGTAAGTTCCTGTGAGTTGATCCAGCAGTTTGGCTGAAATTCATTCAAACGTGTAAAGGAAGTACCGGTTTCCCAATAAGTAATCATAGTTTCTCCGTTTTTTCGACAAACAGAGACTATGACGGGCTCTGTTTACCGGATTAATAACTTAATTGACTGTGTCGAATGATAATCGTCCATTTTGGATTTATTATTATTGTGGCGCAAAGGTAAGTTAATTGAGTTTATATTTTTACAAAAGGAGAAAAAATGATTTAAAATTGAAGCTCAACAATCATTCGCTTCCGGCTCATTATTCCTGAAATTTGAGATTCAAATTGCATGCAGTAGAGCTTCATATAAAAAAAAACCGCCTGCTTTCACAGGCGGGTAAAACCAAAATTTACAACTTATAAAACTCTGAGATTATTACAAATCAATGGGTTGCCCATTGTAAAAGTCAAGAATTTTTGTCCTGAAAATGTATTCGTATTTAGCCTGAAGCAAATCGCTCTGGGCATTGGTAAGGTTATTTTTTACCTGGTTGTATTCAACCGAATTGATCATTCCCACGTTGAATTTTTCTTCGGTATATCTGAAAGCTTCCGTGGAGGAAACAACTGCTTTCTGGTTGGCAACATATCTTTTGAATGATGCAAGTGCATTGGTGTAAGCTTGTTCAATGTCTTTCCGGAGCAGGTTTTTGGTACTCTGCAATTGCAGTTCGGTATTCTCAACCTGTATTTGTGCATTGCTCACCCCGGTTTGTGCCTGATAACGGTTGAAAATCGGGATACTAAGGGTAGCCCCAAATCCTAAACGTTCGTTGCTCTTTAGCTGTTTGCCAAAAGGAGTATTACCTCCGATTCCAAAAGGGGGGTCTGGATATTGATATTTGTTATTGTAAAAGTTGTAATAGTTGCCACCGAAAGTAAGCGAAGGCATCAAATTTCCTTTTGCTATAAGTAGCTGATTGCGTGCACTTTCAAGTTTGAATTCAGCGCCTTTTACAGCCGGCCTTATTTGTACTGCATTTTTAAATACATCCATCGAATTCAGCATGGTCATGTTGGCGCTAATTTCTGGAAGTACCGGTTTTTCAATTTTGAAACTTTCGGTCGATGGCAATTCAAGAAACTGATACAATGATAGATAGGCGAGTTGTAGCCTGTTTTGAGCGTTTACCACATTCAATTCTTCACGTGCGTACTGCGCTTCTATTTCAAGTAAACTCCCTTTTGCAAGACTCCCGGCTTCCACCAGTTTGCCGGTACGATCTATCTGAAGCTGAGTTATCTTCAGGAGGTCTTCAGTAACGATCAGCAATTCATCGGCAAAAAGTATTTCAAGGTAAGATGCAGCGATGTTGAGCATGATATCGTCTTTTGCTTTCTGCATTTCTTCCAGACTTGCACGTAAATCCATCTCCGCCATTTTTATAGCGTTTTTCAGGGTAAAACCGTTCCAAAGAGTAACATTTGTACTCAAGCTACCTGAAGTGGAGTTGGAATTGATGTCAAGGTAAGTATTGTCAGATCCAATTGTTCTGCCGTAATTCATGTTGTTCTGAAAACTGGCATTCAGGTTTGGCAAGCGGTTAAATTTTGCTTGTTTGTGTTGATTGTTGTAATAGTCTGAATTCAGAGCCTGCTGTTTGATCTGGATGTTGTTTTCAAGCGCGTAATCAATACATTTCTGTAACGACCATGTTTGCTGTGCCTGTGCACCCGTAAAAACAACCAGCATGATAGCTGCGGCAATGAGGCTGTACATTCGTTTCATGCGTATATTTTTTAGTGTTTATGCTTTCTTCTTTTCTTCTTCCTTCACTTTCTTCGGATCAATCTTTTCGCCTTTTACCTTGTCGGTTTTGGTCAGCCCCTCAGTTACTTCGATGTTGATTCCGTCAGAAATTCCGGTTTTAACCATTCGTTTTTCGAACACCTGTGGTGTCAATGTTTCTACCTCAACAAACGACGAGTCCTTTTCAAATTTCAGCAAGCCTTCAGGAATAACCAACACGCTGTCTTTCTTTTCAAGAACAATGTTTGCATTGGCGCTGTATCCGGCGCGGATGAACTGATTTTCCTTCAGTACCACATTTGCTTTTATTTCAAACTGAATGGCGCCATTCTCTTCTTTTCCTTTTGGGGCAATGTATTCGAGTATCGCTCCGAATTTATCTTTTTCAATCGCACCTATTTCAAGTTCGATGTTCATTCCTTCCTTGATTTTGCCGACTTCAGTTTCATCCACTTTTCCTTTGAAAATCATGTCCTGCATATCGGCCACGGTACAGATGGTGGTTCCGTTGTTAAAGGTATTTGATTGAATGACCGAGTTTCCTTCTTTGATCGGAACATCCAGCACCATTCCGTTTACTGTTGAACGAACAAGCGTATTAGTAGCCGTTGATGCCCTTTTTGTTACACCGTTTCTGATTAATTCCAGATTATTTTCGGCGGCCGATAATTCTTCCTTGGCTGCATCGTAGCTGACTTTGGCATTTTTGTATTCATTGTACGAAATCACTTTCTGATCGTACAATTTTTGCTGACGGTCGTAATCGATTTTTGAATCGTCGAAACTTAATTGCGCGCGGTTGAGCCGGGTTTCAGCATTGTTCAGGTTTACCATATCAGGAATAATTTTGATTTTGGCAATCACCTGGTCTTTCTTTACAAAGTCGCCGGCAACAATGTACAATTCGTCAATAATTCCTGAAACCTGGGGCACAATGTCGATTTCCTTGCGTGGAACAACCGATCCGGTAGCAACGGTTTTGCGGATAACGTTCGATACAAACGGACTTTTTGTTTCGAATACTTCAGGTATTTTTTTTGATTTGGTGTAGAGGAAATAGATGGTTCCTCCGAAAATCCCTACAAGGATTACAATTCCTAAGATTCTAAAAATTTTTTTCATGGTTTTGTTTTTAATATATTTCTGTTTTCTGTTTTATGAGTTTCTGATTCCAGGTTTAGCGCCCAAAATCGTTAATCGTTAATCGTTAATCAACAATCTTTTTTTACCCCTCGTCTCTTATCGCGTCAATTGGTTTTATACTGACTGCTCTTTTTGCTGGTATAAGTCCTGCGATTATTCCAGCCACCACTAAAACTGCAAGGGCTGAAAGTGCCATTGTCAGGTTAACTTCAGGATTTCGGAAGAACATTTCGCCTTCCGCTTTCAGCAGAATTTGGTTAAGTATTTCGAGTACGCCAACTCCCAGCGACAAACCTATATAACCGGCCATTACTGTGAGAAATACACTCTCGGCAACAATGTGTTTGATGACAGTGCCGGGAGTTGCGCCAATTGCCCGCTGTATGCCGATTTCCTGGGTTCGTTCCTTGATGATTACCAGCATGATGTTGCTCACGCCGATTACCCCGGCCAGAAGTGTTCCGATACCAACAATCCAGGTTAAAACCTGAATGCCTAAAAATAAGGCACTAAATTTTACAAATTCCTTTTCGATGTTGAAGGACCCAATGGCCTGAAGGTCTTCAGGAGCAACTTTATGGCGCTCTTTCAATATCTTTTTCAATTTCACTTCCAGATCGCTTACTTTGGTTCCTTTTTTAGAAGTAACCGAGAAAAAATGAACCACATTTCCGTAATTGTAGGCTTTCTGCATGGTCGAGAACGGGATGATGATCGTCTCTTCTTTTTTTCCACCACCAATATTGATGCGGGTTTCGGCATGAATTACACCTACCACCTGAAAATATACACCACTGATTTTGAGATACTGCCCGATCGGATCTTCATCTTTTGCAAACATTACCTCCAGAACCCGTTCGCCAATCACACAAACTTTTCGTTCCTGAAGAATATCTATTTCATTGATTAATCTTCCTTTAATTGGTGTCCAGCGGTCGATTTTGAAATAGTCGGGATAATCGCCGAAAACATTGAATGCTCCGGTTCGTTCACCGCGGATGGTGTTGTCGCCATTCTGTTGCCAGCCAAACAAGCGGGGTGAAAGGTATTCGACCTCTTTAACGTTTTCCCGGATGTAATAAATATCTGTATTTTCATAGTTCCAGCGGCGTCCACGCTGAAAGCCTGCGTATGGAACGCTGGTTCTTTCAGTCCAGAAAAAGGCTGAATTGGTGGCAAAAGCTTTCACACCATCAAGCACACCGTTTTCAAGTGCTTTTCCGGCTCCTGACATAATGATCAGCATAAATATTCCCCAGAATACGCCAAAGGCAGTCATAAAACTACGAAGACGGTTTTTCTTCAGGGCGCTGACTATCTCGGTCCAAAGATCTAAATCAAACATACCGGTGCCTCCCCCCTGCCCCTCCAAAGGAGGGGTGATTAGATCGTTTGCAATTATTTATTGTTTTCATATCAAGTTATTAGTTATCAGTAAATCTTATTCAATGCATTCTTAAAGCCCTCCATTTTGGGGAGGGTTTGGGAGGGGCTTCTATTCGTCGCGCAGGGCAACAATGGGTTTAATACTGGCTGCGCGTTTGGCAGGAATATATCCGGCAATTGCACCGGCAATAATTAAGAGTAATGTGGATGCTACCGCAATATTGAAATCGACTGTTGGATTCAGGAAAACACTTTCTCCCTGATCGGGTGTGCCACCTCCCGATTGAACCATAGAGTAATTGACCAATTCCATCAGTCCGGTGCCCAATACGAGTCCGATATACCCGGCAATGGTTGTAATCAGAATTGACTCAAGCATAATCAAACCAATAACAGATGCAGGACTCGCTCCAATCGCTTTACGGATACCAATTTCCTTGGTACGTTCTTTTACCACAATCAGCATAATGTTGCTTACACCTACAATTCCGGCAATCAAAGTTCCGATACCGATAATCCAGATAAAGATTTTAATCGCCTGGAAAATTTTCATGGTTTGAATATAAGCCTCCAGTTTATTGAACAAGCCAATCGCGCCTTCATCTTTCGGATCAAATTTGTGCTGTCTCGCCAGTGAATTTCGGATCTGTTCTTCAATGGCCTGGCTTTCTTCCAGTGTTTCAGCGTTGATGGTAAGCGCCAGATTGTGCAACCGGTTTGAACCGCTAAAAATCATTTGGGCAGTGGAAACAGGCATGTATGCATTCCGGTTTCTTGTAGAACCCGGTTCTGTAGAAATTCCAACCACTTTAAACGGTACATTATTGATGTTTACATATTCGCCCAAAGCTGTTGAGTCCTTGAAAAGTGCAGTTTTGATGTCAACGCCCAGAACAACCACTTTCCGTTTTTGAAGAATATCGATCTTATTAATAAAGCGTCCTTCGTTAATGATCAGGTTTTCAACATCTCTTAATTCGGGATGACATGTAATTGTTGTATATTCTCCTGATTCTTTGTTGTATGAATAACGGGTATTTCCCATAAAATAACGTCCCGAAGAAACGCCCACGCCCGAAACTTTCTGCACAATCTCCTGATCTTCGTTGCGAAACTGGATTGGCCTTCCCGATTTCATCCCTTGATAAGGAATAGTGGTTTCGCCGGTCCAAATCCACATGGCATTCACCGCATCGTTCATGAAATTGGCAGCTACGCCGTTGCTCAAACCATTTCCTGAACCCAGTAAAATCATCAGCATAAAAATTCCCCAGGCGACAGAAAAACCGGTGAGGAATGTCCGCATTTTATTTTTTTTGATCGTGGCAAGTATTTCCTGCCAAATGTCAACATCAAACATGGTTTCAGGATTAAGCGGTTTCGAGTCCGTGGATGTAACTTTTCTGGAACTGTTTCAGTTCGCCGTTGCGGATAATTTCATGAATCCGTCCGTCATTCAGTCGGATGATCTGACTTGTCATGGCAGCAATGTCGTGTTCATGGGTTACGATGATTACCGTTATACCGTCATCGTTAATTTCCCGCAGGATGTCCATCACTTCGTAGGAGGTTGTCGAATCCAATGCGCCGGTAGGTTCATCAGCCAAAATAATTTTTGGCTTCGAAATTAAGGCACGGGCAATGGCAACACGCTGTTTCTGTCCGCCCGACATTTCATTGGGCATGTGATTTGCCCAATCCTTCAGCCCAAGTTTTTCGAGGTATTCCATGGCAATCAGGTTTCGCTTTTTCCTGGGAACTCCCTTGTAATAAAGTGGAAGTGCCACGTTTTCCATCGCGTTTTTAAACGAAATCAGGTTAAAAGACTGGAATACAAAACCCACCAACTCGTTGCGCAACTTGGCAGCCTTTTTCTCGCTCATGTTGGCAATGAGGTTTCCTGATAAATGGTAAGATCCGTTGTCATAATTGTCGAGCATCCCCAAAATGTTCAAAAGGGTTGATTTCCCCGAACCGGAGGAACCCATGATGGAAACAAAGTCGCCCTGTTCTATATGAAGGTCGATGCCTTTCAGAACATGGAGACTGCTGTTTCCCATTACATAGGATTTGTGAATGTTGTTTAATCTGATCATGGCATTGTTTTCTGTTAGTTTTCTGTTCAAAATTCGGTTATAATGGTTTTCCAATCCTATTTATTTCGATGAATGGCCGGTTTCGGTCTGTAAAACGGTTAAAAAGTCAGTTTTAAAGGAATAAACACGCACAAAACACCGGTAAATCAAAATTGCTGACCCATTTGTTTTCTGTTTCTGAATTTTCTTTACACCGAGGTAAGACGTACTGCCAAACGAAACGTTACAGGAATTGCTGAATTTTCGACACAAAAAAAGGGATGAAACAACTTAATGTCCATCCCTTGAAATTTTAAAATGTAAATTTTTCTTTAGCACACAGGGTTTAAACCTGAACGAAAATCATTCCGTTTTGCTCATTATCAGCTTGCCATGTTGAAGGCCTTTAATACTTATCAGTTTGTCCGACAGTTCGGTAAGTCTGCGGGATGCTCCTTTTACTGCAATAATCTCCATGCAATTCTGTTCGCTCAGGTTAAACTGCTGAACGCCAATTACCACATCGCGGTAGGCAACCTGAAGTTCAAAAGAGTGGATTCTGATATCTGGTTTTTCGCTGCTGTAAACCAGTACAATGGCGCCAGCAACCAGATTGCCGCATTTCCATTTTTGCTCCACCAGGTTTTTCTCAATCAGGTAACGGATTGCCTGCGACCGGTTTGAGAAATTGTTCTCGGTCACATACTGATCGAGGGCTGTCAACAGCTCTTCTTCCAACGAAACGCCAAAACGGGAAACGGACATGATGTGAATACTTTAAAGATTCGATTTAATTGGAAGCGAAGTTAAAGGATTGTGTTGGTTATGCAAAAAGAAAAGTTGAAGTTTTCTGG
>JAUYTA010000190.1 GCA_030695265.1 Bacteroidota bacterium | reverse complement strand
ATAAAGGCAGGCTCGTTTGTTGCCGACGAAGAAGCACAGGCTCCGGCGCTGGAAGTAATGCCAGTTGGAAAAACTTCGTCGGAATCAGGACACCGTTTTCTTGAACGCAAACCCATCCGTTTCCTCATTTTCGCTACCATTGCCATTCTGATCGGCGGAATAGTGGAAGTGATCCCGACCTATCTGATCAAATCAAATATACCGACCATCACGAGCGTAAAACCATACACACCACTCGAATTACAGGGAAGGGATATTTATGTGAAAGAAGGCTGTTACAACTGCCATTCGCAAATGATCAGACCATTCCGCTCTGAAACAGAACGTTACGGAGAATATTCAAAAGCGGGCGAATCGGTGTACGACCATCCGTTCCAGTTTGGATCAAAACGAACCGGTCCGGATTTAGCGCGCGAAGGAGTAAAAACCGGAAGGAATTACAAACCCGATGCATGGCACTACAACCATTTTATCGATCCGCAAAAAATGAACGAAGCATCGATTATGCCTGCTTATCCGTGGTTGGCCAAAAAGGAAATCGATATTCAATCGACTCCGGGAAAAATAAGGGCGATGAAATTATTGGGTGTCCCCTACCCCGACAACTATGAACATCAGGCCATTGCTGATTTAAAAGCTCAGGCCGACAGTATTGCGAAAAATCTGGCAACTGCCGGAATACAAACCGACAGCAACCGCGAAATAATCGCATTAATTGCTTATATGCAGCGACTTGGTGTTGATATTATGAATAAACCTGTAAAAGAATAAGCCATGGTAGGAGATACATTACGCAATATATTTCATGTTGAAATTTATGCATTGATAGGCTTTATCATCTTCTTCACTTTCTTCATCTTCGTTACCATCAATGCATTCAGGATGAAAAAAGAAGAAGTGGAGGAATTTAGCAACATGCCTTTAGAGGACTCGGTGACCACAAGCAATGAAAAGCTTGGAGCATAGGGCAACGGGCATGGGGCATGGAGCATGGAGCATGGAGAAACGGGAGATCGGAGACGGGAGACGGGAGACGGGAGACAGGAGACAGGAGACGGGAGACGGAAAATATTGAGTCTAATAAAAAACAAAACTGAATACAAATTGCAAAATCAGGAATTATGCAGACAAATGAAGTTAAACCAATAAAAGAACAAGAAATTCATCATGAAGTAGATGATGCTACACAAATTAAATATTTTGGAGGCGGCCATGAATACGATGGCATTAAAGAGCTTGACAATCCGCTTCCACCATGGTTGAAATACCTGTTTTATGTAACCATTGTCATCGCATTCTCCTATCTGATGCTGATTTTTGTTTTTGAAGATGACGACTTTGTGCAGCGCAAAGAATACCGCAAAGAGATGATCGCAGCTCGTGCAAAAACAGATGAGCCAGTGAATGAAGAGGCCACTAAAGCAGCAACAGTTGCTCCTTTAACCAGGGAACAGATTCTGACAGACGGAAAAGTAACCTTTGAAAAAATCTGCCATGTGTGTCATGGTAAGTTTGGCGAAGGCCTTGTTGGACCCAACTTCACCGACGATTACTGGATTCATGGCGGAAACCCGGAAGATTTGCTCAAAGTTGTGAATGAAGGTGTTATTGAAAAAGGGATGATTTCGTATAAAAGTCAATTGAATAAAACCCAGATAAACAATGTGATCCAATATAT
>JAUYTA010000189.1 GCA_030695265.1 Bacteroidota bacterium | reverse complement strand
TCGCGCGATTTAAAAATTCTGAAAGTTGCAAAAGTTTCCGATCAGGCGCTTGGATATGTATATGTAATTCCTGAAGGATTGAATACTGAAAACCAACGCGAAAATTCACGGATAAATTTTATGGCCGATGGATTTCGCGATTTGCAGTTCTCCGGAAATCTTGCTGTAATGCGAACAATGCCCGGTTACGCAAGTAGTCTGGCCGCAGTAATTGACAATTCAGAACCGTATGAAATCATTGGAACCATTGCCGGCGACGACACCATTCTAATCATCATGCGCGAAGGCGTTACGCACAGCGATCTGATCAACAGCCTGATACTGATTATGCCAAAGCTGGAAGATAAGCTGGGGTAATAGCCCCCTTCTAATTCCCCCGAAGGGGGAAGGTTTTGGGCAACTGGTTTTTGTTGATTTTAGTTTTGATGGTACAGTTCGAAAAAGCTTAGTTTCAGCTCAGTTAAGAGCGAAATATTTTGTAGCCACGGGTTTCAACCCGTGGAAAAAGATGAGAAGAGAAATCGTCCGCGGTTAAAGCTCCATCAAAGAGATTCAGTTATTTCGGACGGAACAGAAATAAACATTGAAAAAAGTAATACAGGAAAAGGAAGATTTGTGAGAAGATTTTGAGATTCCTGAAAAATGAAAAATTATTCAAAAACGAAAATGAAAGAGTTAAAAAATATTCAGGTATTGGTTGCAACAGACGAGCATTTATCGTTTGTTGATCAGGTGAACGATGCCATCGAAAGTGCTTCAAAAGAGCGCGGAACTGGTATTGCACGCAGGACTTACGATTACATTGCCACCAAAATGAAAGAAGGCAAAGCCATTATTGCCCTCGAAAACGGTAATACTTTTGCCGGTTTTTGTTATGTTGAAACCTGGGGCGAAAAAAGCTTTGTTGCCAATTCAGGGTTGATCGTGGCCAAAGATTTCCGCGGAATTGGTCTGGCTACTGCAATTAAACGGAAAGCATTTATGCTTTCCAGAACAAAATACCCGGATGCAAAAATTTTCGGTTTGACAACCGGACTGGCTGTTATGAAAATCAACCACGAATTAGGCTATCGTCCGGTTACTTTTTCAGAATTAACTACAGATGAAGATTTCTGGAAGGGGTGCCAAAGTTGTGTGAATTACGATATTTTGCAGCGTACCAATAAAAGTAAATGCCTCTGTACCGCGATGGTGTTCGATCCTGTCTGGGAAAAAGACAAAAAAGAGGGGAAAAAGAAAAATGGCTGGGCAATTAAAGGTACTTTGCTGGACATTATCAAAAAACTGAAGCGAAACAAAAACGAAAATCAGGCTAAAAAAAGCCGTAAGTTTTTCATCTTCTAAATTAAAATGAAATTGGTGTAAATTCGAAACTTTGCTTTTTTTAAGCCTCCCCTTTTGGGGGAGGTTTGGAGGGGGCTTAAAAATACAAAAAATATGAAAGATAAAGTAGTTTTAGCATTTAGCGGAGGTTTGGACACTTCGTATTGCGCAAAATACCTGTCGGTAGAAAAAAATCTGGACGTTTACACAGCCATCGCCAATACCGGCGGATTCAATCAAACAGAGCTGGATGCCGTTGAGAAAAAAGCATACAACCTTGGCGCTGTGAAGCACGTCACGCTTGATGTTACCGATACGTATTACGAAAAAAGTATCAAGTACATGGTTTTCGGAAACATCCTCCGGAACAATACTTACCCGATTTCGGTAAGTTCGGAGCGGGTGTTTCAGGCCATTGCCATTATTGAATACGCGAAACAAATCGGCGCTAAATACGTGGCTCATGGAAGTACAGGCGCAGGAAACGATCAGGTTCGTTTCGACCTTACTTTTCAGATTCTTGCTCCTGAAATACTGATCCTTACTCCGACACGCGATCTCGAACTGAGCCGTCAGGAAGAAGTTGATTACCTGAAAGCCCATGGCGTTGAAGCTGACTGGAAAAAGATGGACTACTCCATCAACAAAGGACTTTGGGGAACGAGCATCGGTGGGAAAGAAACTTTGAAATCGAACAAAACTTTGCCTGAAGAAGCTTACCCTTCGCAACTTACCGAAACCGAAGAAAAAGAAATTACAATTGATTTTATTTCCGGAGAATTAAAAGGGGTGAATGGTGAAATCTTTGAAAATCCGGTCAATGCGATCCGTGCTTTGGATGCATTGGCTGCTCCTTTTGCAATTGGCCGCGACATGCACATTGGAGACACCATCATCGGTATCAAAGGACGTGTAGGATTCGAGGCTGCCGCTCCGATTATTGCCATCAAAGCCCATCAGATGCTCGAAAAACATACGCTCACCAAATGGCAACAATACTGGAAAGAACAGCTTGGAAACTGGTACGGAATGTTTCTTCACGAAGCGCTTTATTTTGAACCGGTTATGCGCGACATCGAGAAATTCCTCGAACATTCGCAGCAAACCGTTACCGGAAAAGTGATCGTAAAATTGAAACCATATAATTTTGTGCTGGTAGGAGTTGAATCTGACCACGATTTAATGAGATCTGAATTTGGTGAATACGGCGAAAAGAACAGCGCATGGACAGCCGACGATGTGAAAGGATTTACAAAGGTGCTTTCAACCTCGCTGAAAATACACAATTCAGTAAATAAATCATTTTAAAAGCCCCCTCTAACTCCCCCGGAGGGGGAGAATTTTGCTGCTAACCATTTGGCTAGTTCATTTATTAAAATAGAAATCATATTCGTTGAAACTATCTTTTAAAATACTGAATGTCTTGTTCATAGCAAGGCTTTCCCCCTTGGGGGAACGGGAAGGGGGCTTATCATGATAAAAGTTGGAATCATAGGTGGAGCCGGATATACAGCCGGTGAATTAATCCGGATTTTGCTGAACCATCCGCAGGCAGAGCTGACGTTTGTGCAAAGTACCAGCAATGCCGGAAATTTACTATCGGATGTTCACACCGATTTGTTGGGCGACACAGGCATTCGTTTTGTTGCTGAAGCTGATTTTTCTTTGATAGATGTGGCTTTTTTCTGCATGGGGCACGGAAAATCAAAAGAGTTTCTGCAAAAAAACAGTTTGCCGGAAAACGTAAAAATAATCGATTTAAGTCACGATTTCAGGTTAAAACGTGAAGGGAATGACTTCGTTTATGGTTTGCCTGAATTGAACCGTGAAATCATCCGGAAGTCAAACCATATAGCCAATCCGGGTTGTTTTGCTACTGGAATCCAACTGGCTGTTTTACCATTGGCTGCGGCAGGACTGATTAAAGACGAATTGCACGTAAACGCCATCACAGGCTCAACCGGAGCAGGACAGGCGCCCAGTTCGACTTCGCATTTTAGCTGGAGAAACAACAATCTGTCGGTTTACAAAGCTTTTGAGCATCAGCACCTGGGCGAAATTGGCGAAAGTCTGAAGCAGTTGCAGCCTGATTTAAACCACGACATCAATTTTATTCCGGTTCGGGGAAATCATACCCGAGGCATTTTTGCTTCGGTTTACACCAGATTTGAAGGTTCTGTTGAAGATGCCAGAAAATTGTATCAGGATTATTACGCATCGCATCCGTTCGTTTTTGTGAGTCAGACCTATCCTG
>JAUYTA010000796.1 GCA_030695265.1 Bacteroidota bacterium | reverse complement strand
GCTCCCCTCCTTCGGAGGGGTTGGGGGAGGCTTTTACTCTATCACCATCTCATCAATTAAATATCCGGCTCCAGCCAGTTTGTCGGTGATGAAAAGCGCATAACGGATATCGAGTGCAATGTTGCGGCAACGCTCCGGGTCGAACATCAGGTCACTCATGGTTCCCTCCCAGCAACGGTCGAAATTCAGACCGATCAGTTTTCCTTCGGCATTGATTACCGGACTACCCGAATTGCCGCCGGTGGTATGATTAGAAGCAGCGAAACATACATTCATGGTTCCGTCTTTTCCATATCTCCCGTAATCTTTTTTCCCGTGCAAGTCGCGCAGAGTTTGCGGAACATTGTAATCGTATATTTCAGGATTGTCTTTTTGCATGATTCCTTCGAGGGTTGTAAAGTAGTCGTAAAACACGCCGTCCATCGGTTCGTAGCCTTCCACTTTTCCATAGGCAACACGAAGGGTTTTGTTGGCATCGGCCCAAAGTGGTTTCCCTTCGCTCATTTCCAAAATGCCGGCCACATAAGTTTTCATGTTCCCGTCAATCTGTTTCTGAATCGTGTTAAAATACGGTTCAACATTCATTTCATAGTGTTTTTTCAGGCTCCTGAATATTTTAAAAGCCGGATCGCTGCTGAGCTTTTTTAGTTTTTTTTCTGAAAGGTTGGATGTGGAGGCCATCAGATTTGAATGATCTGAAAAGACTGATTTCCTGTAAACTTTATCTATCAATTCTTTCGAAGTTGTTTTGCCCATCAGTGTTCTAAAATCCTCAGGCAAATATTGTGGCGCGATATCGTTGACGTACAAGCGAAGCAATTCGTCAAATATTTTTTCATCGGTTTCGCTGTTGTAGTCCTTAAAATGTTCTTCAAGTTTTTGTTTTACTGCCTCCTGAATTAGTTCCTGATATGCGGATGAAATGCCTGACCAGCGGGTTTCTATCGCCTCGAAAAAAGAGATGATGCTGAAAATATCCGTGCCTCTGCCTACAATTTCAGTGTAATAATCGTTGGCTTTGGTGAAAGGTTCGAGTTGGCTGTAAAGTTTTTCGAATGTTGGAAGTACTTCTCCATAAAGGTTTTTCCGTTCAGGATTAGCATCTACCCAATTCTTAAATTCATTTTCTTCGGCTTGTTTAACCGCAACGGCATTTAATCGTTTCAAGGGTTTCACCTCTCCCTGCCATTTTTTCCATGCATTGCCTGCAGTCTGATATTTTGAAGCATACTGAATGCGTATTTTCGGATTCTTGTCCATATCGAACGCAAGCAGGCTAAGTTTGATACCACGTATTTTTATTTTATCCGGATCGCCCTGTTCCATAATTTGTCGGATGGCCTGCGAAGGTAAAAATTGCTGGGTAGTTCCCGGAAATCCAAATACGAGGGTGAAATCTTCGGGCTGAACTCCTTTGAGAGATATTTTGAAGAATTTTTTTGGCTTGAAAGGAACATTGTCAACTGAATATTTTGCTGGCTTATTGTCTTTTCCGGCATAAATCCGGAACATTGAAAAGTCGCCGGTATGGCGCGGCCACATCCAGTTATCGGTATCGCCTCCAAATTTACCAATGGAAGTTGGTGGAGCTCCTACCAGCCTTACATCTTCGAAAACCTGATAAACGTATAGGAAGTATTGATTTCCGTAGAAAAGCGGCTTCACTGAAGCATCGAATTTGCCTTTCTGAGCTGCTTCATCAGTTATTTTTTTTGTGTTCCGGGCAATAATTACTGAAAGAGAATCATTTGGTTTGCCTTCAGTTCCGGCAAGAACAGACTGAGATACATCTTCCATGCGGTCGAGAAAGCGGACACTCAAACCGGAATTCGGCAGTTCTTCCTGACGGTTTTTGGCCCAGAATCCGTTTGTCAGATAATCATTCTCGAGCGAACTGTGTTTCTGTATGGCATCGAAACCACAATGGTGGTTGGTAATCAGCAATCCGTCGTTTGATATCAGGTTGCCGGTACAACCAGTGCCAAACAGGCCCACCGCATCTTTCATACTTTCCTTGTTGACACTGTAAATGTCTTCTGCAGTGAGCTTGAAACCCATTTGCTGCATTTCTGCAATGTTGTATTTATCGAGCAAAGTGGGTATCCACATTCCCTCTTTGGCAAACAATGCCGAAAAGGTAATCAGGACAAGGCCAATGAGAAGTCCGGTTTTTCTGATCATTTTTCTTAGAGTATTTACAGGCGACAAATATATTGATCTGTCGCAAATCCGTTTAAGGAATTTGATATTAAAGAGGAAAGATTACAAAAAGTTTTACTGGTTTATTTCAGCAGCGTTATGAAATCCGGAAGCTATTACACTTGTTTCGATGTTGTCTTTATTCACGATGCTTGCATTGATCAGGATCGACTTGACCAACACTTTGCCATTGCTTTCGGTGGTAAAGTGATTTTTGATGGGTTTATTTTTTGCTACATCCCATGCCAGCTCGGCCGTTGCCAACGCAGTTTCTTTCAATGGTTTGAGTACCGTACAGGTTTGTAACCCGTTTTTTATAGCGATGATGTTTTCTAATTCAGCATCCTGACCGGCAAGTAGTATTTTACCTTCCAGTCCTGCTTCTTTCAGTGCCATTATGGCTCCCAATACCTGATTGTCATTTCCACAGATGATTCCGGTCAGTCCTTCCGAATACCTTTCCATGATAATTTTTGCCTGACGGTATCCGTCTTCTTTTGACCATTCTTCGCCAAATTCGCTGTAAACAAGTTTTACATCACCAATTTCCATAAGTGGTTGAAATACATTCATCTGGCCAAGGAAAAGTCGTAAGGAGTTGTTGTCGATACTCGAACCACCGATCAATGCATAATTTCCTTTAGGCTGAAGTGAAAGCAGGTATTTTGCCTGAATTTCTCCGGTAATTACACTATTGGTTGAAACGTAATAATCGAGTGGGCAACCATTGATCAAACGGTCGTATGCAATTACCTTCACATCTTTTTCATGCGCCAGTTCTACAATTTTGGCGGCTTCGTCCTGATCAATCGGAATCACAATCAGTACTTTTGCACCATTATTGATCATTTTCTGTGCCTGTTCAATCTGCTTTTGCTGATCGTTATCTGCTACTTCCAACAAAATTTCTGCACCCATTCGGGTCAGATTTTCCACCAGATAGTCCTTGTCTTTTATCCAGCGTTCGTTTTCGTAACTGTGAATAAGGATCCCAATTTTAGGGTGCTTTGGCTGGCATCCGGTAAAAATTGAAAAGGTCATCAGAAAAAGAAAAAGGAGCGAATATGTATTTGTTTTCATCTGTTTATAATTTGTTTTTTAATTGCCAGATGGAACTCGCCATCCGCCAGCTGGCGGATCTCCTGTGTGAGAAGTAATTCTCATGGCTCGTTTCATTATTCAGAATTTTAGTTTTTAGACCGGCTAAGGTACTAAATGAATTTTGATTAGCGATTTCAAAAAGTTTTCAGTTGTTCGTAAAGACCTTGGATCGGTAATCCCATCACGTTAAAAAAAGAACCTTCGATGTGGTTGATGCCAATGTAGCCGATCCATTCCTGAATCCCATAAGCACCGGCTTTGTCGTATGGCCGAAAGTTTTCGAGGTAATAATTAATTTCTTCGTCGCTCAGTTCCTTGAACCAGACATCGGTTGATGCATAAAACGATACTTTTTTATCGGTCGAAAGCAGGCAAACGCCGGTTATTACCTGATGTTTTTTGCCTGATAAATCGCGCAACATCCTGAATCCGTCGGCATAATCGCTTGGTTTATTGAGCACTTTGCCATCAAGCCAAACTATGGTATCCGCTGTAATTACGAGTTGATTATCTTTCAGTATTGGCCGGAATGCCTCTGCTTTCAGTTCCGCCAGATAGACAGGAACCTCGGTCATTCCCAATCCTTCCGGAAATTCCTCTGGAATATCCATTGACTGAACGCTGAATTTTAATCCCAGATCGCTCAGTAATTGCTGGCGTCGCGGCGATTTGGATGCGAGAATTATTTCGAAATGGCCCCACCCGACCTCCCCAAAGGGGAGGAGAGAAGAGGCGATATTGTTATTTGATAGGTTTCCCATTTCTGGATATTAAGAATTGCAGATTCATTTATTTAGTAGAAAGTGATTTGAAGAGGAGTTACACAAGCTCCCTTCTCCAAAGGA
>JAUYTA010000185.1 GCA_030695265.1 Bacteroidota bacterium | reverse complement strand
TTGCAAAGAATTTCGCCATCGTCGGCAAATTTCAACTGCACATTGCTCAGTACCTCTCCGACTGTACCAATTTTCATGGCCTTGGTTTCAGGATTATTTACCGCAATTACCGGAGACGTTTCCGTCAATCCGTATCCTTCCAGGTTCAGCATTCCGGCCATTCCCAGAACTCTTGCAATACGCGGCTGAAGAGCAGCTCCTCCTGAAACGATATAAACTATGTTATTCCCCAATGCTGCACGCCATTTTGAATAAATCAGCTTATCGGCTATTTTAATCCTGATTTTCAGGAAGAAATTATATTTTTTGTTGTATTCGAAATGGCTGGTCAGATTGAGCGCCCAGAAATAAATCAGTTTTTTGATGCCTTTAAGCTCCTTTCCTTTCGAGACAAAACCATCGTAAACCCTTTCGAGCAAACGTGGTACCGAGTTAAACATGTGAGGTTTGATTTCCTTGATTGCCGCTACAATTTGCCCAAGATTTCCAACGTAATAAACGCCCATTCCTTTGTACTGAAAGTGGTAATTCACGCTGCGTTCGTAAACATGGCAAAGCGGCAGAAAACTGATGACACGGTGATCTTTGCCCAAGTGGTGCATTTTGGAATGTACCAGAAAATTCGAAACCAGGTTGGTATGTGTCAGCATCACTCCTTTTGGAACGCCTGTTGTTCCTGAAGTATAGATGATGGTTGCCAGATCATCCGGATCAACTTCACTTTTTATTTGCTCCAGTTGTTCCGATAAATCCTCCTTGCGGCTTTCCCCGAGCTGAAGCAATTCTTCAAAATACGGAACTCCTTCTATTTCTTCAAAAGAATAAACGTGGGTAATTTCGGGCAAACGGGCAACAATCGGACTTAACTTTTCGAACAGCTTTTTATCGCCCACAAAAAGAGCTTTAATTTCGGCATGTTCCAGAATATAGCTGTACTCTTCGTCGCCGATGGTTGGATAAATCGGAACATGAACGATGCCTGTCATGGCCATCCCCATATCAGCAAAATTCCATTCCGGTCGGTTGGTAGTGACAGTTGCAACTTTATCGCCTTTTTTCAGGCCCAAAGCCATGAGACCAAAAGCGAATTGATGCGATTTTTCGACGTATTCGGCAGTGCTGTAAACATACCAGTCATTGCCATTTTTTCCGCCCAATGCATCCGGACGTGGTAATTCTGTAAGAATCCAATCCAGAACGTCAAATGTTCTTGTTACCTCTTTTGCCATGATAATTTTGTTAGGTTAATTATTCACTGCAATAAAGATAGAATTATTTTTAAATTTCGGATCCCAGATTTTTTTGTTTAAAATTTGCAATAAGCATGAGGCCTGCAATAACTGCTATCATTACATACACCGACCAGTGAACCGAATCGATTGAACCGCGACCGTAGGAATGCAATCCGCTCAGGTAATAATTCACACCGAAATAAGTCATTAAAACCGACGCAAAACCAAGTACCGAAGCGATTGTGTAGTTGAAAATACCTTTCAATGACGGAATCATGCGCATGTGGGCGATAAACGAATAAATGACAACAGTAATCAGCGCCCATGTTTCTTTCGCGTCCCAGCCCCAATAACGGCCCCAGCTTTCGTTGGCCCAAACGCCACCCAGAAAAGTGCCGATGGTGAGCATGTACAAACCAATGGTGACAGACATTTCGCTGATGGCGGTAAATTGAAGGACAAATCCCTTCACATTTTTGCTGTTCTCCTGATTGCTTATACTATACAACACAAGCACCAGTAAACCTAAAAAAGCGCTCAGCCCCAGAAAACCGTAGCTGGCAGTAATAATTGCCACATGAATCATCAGCCAGTACGAGTTCAAAACCGGCACCAGTTGTGTAATTTCAGGATTCATCCAGTTTAAGTGGGCTACAAAAAGTGTAATTCCTGAAAGCATTGCACCAGTTGCCAAAACCATCGGATATTTCCGGCCAAAAATTAAGCCTGCCAGCAACGTAGCCCATGCAACGTAAACCATCGATTCGTAACCGTTGCTCCACGGGGCATGGCCTGCAATATACCACCGCATGGCCAAACCACCGGTATGAATCAAAAATCCGAAAATCATCAAAGAATTAAAAATTATGCGAATTTTTGGCCCAACGGTTTTTTGCCTGAAAATACTGACAAACGATACAATCAACAATACAAAACCAACCAGCAGATAGAGCAGAAAAACGCGTTTGAACGGTTGTACGGAATTGTAAAACATTTCTGTCTTTTTATGGGTTTCGGTGGGAAGATAGTCCGCACCAAATTTTTTCTGATAGGAGGCAATTGCCGCAAAAATCTGACGACCGCTTATTTCACTGTTCCCTTTGATTGATTCTTTCAGAATTTCAAATCCACGGTTTATAAACAACGAATCGGCTGATGTTAAACCAGACGAAACACTTCCGGTAGCAAGCCATTTGTTTTCTCTGGCCGGTCCGGGAAACAATGCAAACATATCGCCGTTGATCACCATAAAACAGATATTTACACGCTCGTCCACATTGATGATCTCCTTTTCAAGCATATTCCTGAAAGCGGGCGCTTTGGCATAAGCTGCTTTTACCTGTTCAAGCATTTTATAGCTGCCTTTTTCGTCGAAAAAAGCAGTCAGCGGAATGCGGTCTTTAGTGACCCCGAGCATTTCCATCAATTGTTCGTTCGAAACTTTCACCAGCGAAACATTTCTCCAAAGTTCAGGATAAAGATGCAAGCCCAACATTACTTCTTCCGCCGAATGTCCGTAGAAATCCGATTTCCGGGTAATTTTCCGGAGCACTTCCGAAGCCAGCGTCGAAACCGGTTCGATTCGCCCATCGGGTCCCTGAACCCACAACTCCGAAAAATCCTTGACCAATTCTGCATCAAATCGCGGAATACCTGCTATTTCAGAACTGTTTGCCGTGGCCTGTCCAACATTCAGGAGCAACAAAAAAAGAACCAGCGGAACAGCCGTTTTTGAATACTCATTTAAGCGGCCAATCAACCGGTGGAAATAGGATGTTTTACTGAACAGGGCCAGAATAAATCCAAGCCCCAGCAAAAAATATCCGATGTAAGTTACGATTGTTCCCAACTGATCGGCATTTACAGAAAGAATGGTACCTTTTTCATCCTGATCGTAGGACGACTGAAAGAATTTGAATCCGCGGTAATTGAGTGTATTGTTCATGAAAACCCTTTCGTTGCGCGTGATGTTCCGTTCCGAATCCAATAAAATCAATTCACTTGCAAACGAAGCAGGACTTTCAGATCCGGGATACTTTTCCAACTGAAATTCGACCAGTTTTAACGCAAAAGGCAGATAAATCGGATCAGCTCCGTAGGTAAATTCAAGTTTTGTATTGCCAACATTTGCTGCAAACGGTTCGCCTTTTATACCATGACGACCAAATACATTCACAATCTGTTTGTTTTTACCATCCGCAACTTCCAGAATAACGGCATCTTCGCTTGAATTTTCCGAAGCATCCTTTACAACGCGAATGACTGCCTTAGGATGAAATTGTTTCACCAGCAGCAAATAATTGTCAATTGCATAAAGGTGCATCGGCAACACTTCCAGCGTATCAAGTGCATTCAACGGCACAGGTTCACCGCCTGTCATCGATCGTAATTCTAGCGGTCGGTCTGAAACCAGAAAAAGATTTTCACCACGACTCAGGAACTGAAGGTTTGCATCAGGACGTTCGTAACCAACCACCAAAGTTCGGAGATCGACACTGTTGCCTTTTGAAAAAACAAAATTCTCGCGACCTTGTCCGGCTGAAATTACAAAGTCAATCAATTCGGAACCGGTAGGATGATCCATTACAGTTCGCACGGCATTTTTGATAAAACCAACTGATTTCACATTGACTTTGCGCCCTTCAATTTCAATATTTTCCCTGAAACCTTTATAGGAAAGTTCTGAAAAAAGAACTGTTTCACTTACCGTCTGATCACCACTTTTGATGGTCAGGTAATCTTCCGAAGAAAGTATAAAATCGGCAGTTTGTCCTTCGCGAATGTGCATCACACCTTCGAAACTAATGTAGCGTGTAATTCCGGCGCCAATTAAAATTATTATGAATGAGATATGAAACAGGCCAACCGCGATGCGTTGACGTGTGTACATTTTATGCCTGATAAAATTAACCAGCAAATTGACTGCAAGGAGCAAGAAAATCAGGCTAAACCAAATTGATTTGTAAATCACTCCCTGTGCGGCTTCGGTACCATAACTGCTTTCAACAAAGGTGGCAATGGCCATCGAAAAAGCCAGAATCAACAACAAAAAGCCCATAAAAGGAAATGAAAAAAGGAAGTTCAGAAAGTTCTTCATCAGAAGTTTATTTAAATTTTGATTGGTTCAATTCTACTTGTCAATACACAAAAATGTCCGTAAAAAAAGCGCACATGGCACTATAACAGCAAAAACGATGGTTGGGTTGATAGTGTGAGGGAAATTCTCAATAATTGTTTGCATTTAAGGGCTAAATCCCAATATTCCAATCCGTCGGCTAAAGCCAGACAGCCTGTCCCGATGAAAATCGGGAGCAAAGGATATTGATTTGAACATGCATAATTCTTTATCGGAGAAATATCCTTTGTCATCACAAAATAACAACTATATGTCTTATGTCAAAATCTGGCTTCATTGTGTTTGGAGCACTAAAAACAGAACCTGCACTATACCAAAGTCTTTTCGTCCAGCCTTGCTAAAACATTTCTGGGAAAACGTCAATGAAAAAAACATTGTTTTGGATTACATCAATGCGCACGAAGATCATGTTCATGCACTCGTCAATTTGGGCAAACAACAAAATCTGTCAACAGTAATGCAATATTTGAAAGGTGAAAGTTCATTCTGGATAAACAGCCAGAAAATTTTACCTTGTCAGTTTTCATGGCAAGATGATTATTTTGCAGTTTCTGTCAGTCATTCTCATGTTGACAGAGTTAGGCAATATATTAAGAATCAGGATGAGCATCATAAAAAGATTAGCTGGGAAGAGGAGATTGAACTTTTTCTGAAGAAATATGGATTTGAAAGGATTAAGAGCTAAAGCCCAGAATTTCTGTTGTCCATCATGTCCGTTGCCTAAAGGCGAACGGCAAAGGCAAATGCTTTGCACGAAGTTGTTCTGAAATTCTGATGTCAAGGCTAACATTCTATTTGCTGATAACAACAGCCGGACTCACTTTGATTTCCATCAGGTAACCTTTGCAAATGCCTTTTACAGTGATCGAATTGCCGGCTTCTAATGCTTCAATGGTTTCCTGATTGGCAGCCGACCAACTGCTGTCGAGCTGGCAACTGATTCCCTGCATTTCATCTTCAAGGATCAAAAGATCCGTTCCGTTTTGGAGTTTGTTTTTTGATGCCAGTTTGCCGCTGATTTCAAGAACTTTTTCGCTGTATTTGGCGGTTGCTGCATTTTCGTCCTGCTCGAATTCTTCGATTAAACCGCTTGCTTCAACTTTAAATTCAGTTTTTGATTTACTGATATCAGCATGTGGTTTGAAAAACATTTTCAGGCCAATAACAACACCAACAACGATAAGAACCAGCACTACTATGATTGCATACTTTATTTTCATGATACCTGAATTTTAACCTGGAACTTGAAACCTGAAACTTTGAACTAATTCCCAAAGGGCAGATAAGTTGCCTTCACTGTAATCTCCATTTCTTTCCCGATTTTGTCGCGTACGATTGCCGGAATAACGATTCCGTAATCTTCAGGAGTAACCTTGAATTTGGAGGTTCCAACCAGTTTGCCATTTTCAATGCCAAGCGTTCCTGGTACTGTGATTGTTTTTTCCACTCCATGAACGTTTAAAAGTCCGGTAACTTTAATGTTGGCAACCGGAGCATTCAGCATGTCTTTGTTAAACCCTTCAATTTTACCATTGAACCGGGCTTTCGGAAATTTGGTACTTTCCATGTAATTTTCGTTGAAATGCTCTTCCATTAAAGCGCGTTTAAAATGGAAAGTTGTCATGAGTGCCTGAAATCCAATTTCACCGGTTTCGGCATTCAGAATGGTCACTGCTTCGTTGCTTTCGCCAAGGATGTCTTCCAATGGGGTGGAAGAGTAAAACGAGATGTAAGCATTCTTGGAGATAAATTTGCTTTGCCCGAATACACCTACCGATGCTCCAAGCAAAATTACGAGGAATAATTTTTTTAACATGGCATCTTTTTCTTGTTAGAACGCAAAAACCCTCGAAATGTTGAAACCCAGATGAATATCTCCATCCGCCCAACTTCCGGTGGTTTGAGGAATGAATGAGCCTTCGCGCATTCCCTGAGAGTTGGTGATCATAATTTGGAAAACATGGCCGCCGGTTTCAATATCGACTCCAACTGACATTGCATTGTATGTTTTGGGATCAAGAATGTCAGCATTTGGATTGATTGTGTAATAGTATTCAGCGTTAACTGACATTCGTTTGGTGAGTTTGTAACGAGCGCCTGCGCTCAAAGCAAAAATGTCATTTTTATCGAGCTCACTCTTTACCAAATTGCGGTGAATAAAAGTAGGCGTAAGTTGTACTGATAAACTTTCGCTGAATTTTCGGGCAATCAATAACTGTTGAACGTAAGACAAGCGGGAATGAAAATAATTGGACGTTCCTTCGGGCCTGACCGGAAACTTTAACGTATTTATCTCAATGGATGTAAAATACGACAAATGAATGGGCATATTTTTAATGCCGGACGATTGTCGTAATAAACGGATTTTTGCGAAACCATCGTAGGTTTTGTTCATACTTGCGCGTCCGGCACCCACCATCAACCAATCTTTTAATCCATATTCCAAACTGAAATGGATCTCTGATTGATCGAGTCCGAACAAACCGTATAAGCCTTGGTTGAGGGTGCCAAATCTATGGGAAATACGAAAATCCAGCTGATTGATCTTCGACTGTTCGATGGAATGGCCGTTTATTATGCGGGTCGATTTAAAGGTCGCAGTGGCAAAATCAACCGTAGGCTTTAATTCAGCATTCATCAACTCATCCAAATCCTGACTGAAACCATTTCCTGCTAACAGAAAGATCAATCCAAAAAATATTGAAAGTATTTTATTCATAAACCGGACTTTAGTTGTTTAATGTTCCGTTATCGATCCATTTCTGCAATTGGCTGATTTCGCAGGCTGTTAGTTTCCCTCCGCCCTGTGGCATTGGTATAAACCCGTTTTCATGTTTTACAGCCCCCATTAACTTGCCATTTCCTGCCATTATTTTAATATCTGCATAATTCTGCAGTTTAATTCCCCCTCCTGAATTTAAATAATTCGAATTGGAATGACAGGTAAAACAGGTTGCCTGAAGAATAGGTTTTATTGTTCCTGAAAAAGTAACTTCGGTGAGATCACAGTCAGCAGGATTTACAGGGTAAAGTTTTTCTTCACTTTCGTAATAACAACCTGTAGTGAAAACGATTATCAGGAACATTGTTGTTTTCAGGATTCGATTCATAATTCTGATTTTTTAGTTTTCCAGAAGTCCGTCAGTGACCCATTTTTTCAGGAGTGCAATATTGGCTGCTGACAATTTCGGTCCGCCAACTGGCATAAATCCTGCGGCTCCTGATTCACGCTGAACCCTGTCAAGTATTCCGTTAATATTGCTTTTTGCAGTTGCATAATTGTCCCATTTGGGATTTGAACCTCCTGCCACATGGCATGGAGTGCAAGAATTTACCAGAAGTGGCTTAATATTGCTGGTATAGGTAACTATTGCTATTCCTGGATTTACGGTAATTGTTACAGAAACCGAACTGCCTGACTTCCCATTGGCCATTGGAGTTATCAAATAGGTTGCTGTACCTGCAACAGTATTTGTTACCGTTAAAGTTTGGGCAATGCTTGTTCCACTGCCGGGAGTTGCACCTGATACACCCGATTGAACAACTGTCCATGAATAAGTTGTTCCTGATATTGTACTTGTTAAAGCGATAGAAGTGGCGGTACCCGAAGTGATCGTCTGTGTTGCTGGCGTTGCTGTTGCTACCGGCGAAACTGCTGTTTCATCATCTTTGGTACACGAGCTCAGAAATAAAAAACTGGAGAAAATGAAAAGAGCAAGAAGTCTGGTTTTCATACAGATTATTTTAAAGGATTGATAATTGCTTTTATAAAATACTGTTTAGTATGAATAATAAAACACTAACAAGTCCGAAAATAAAATGTTTAAAAATAATCAATGCAAATTGTCTGTGAAATTTCAGAATTGATGATACAGAAAGAGATTATAAAACATTTTTATGATAGATTTTTGGCAACACTAATTTAGTAGAAAGGCATCATTTTTATGATTTCGTCCTCAGTTGTCAGGTACTCTTTCATCAGGTTGGCGGTAAGGCAGGAATGTACAGGAATGATTTCGATCAGGTCGCCGGGTTTGAAATAGCTAAGATCGCGTGGTGCGATTTTCAGGATTCCATGTTCCTGTGAGAGTGCATGGAGGTAATTTTTTTCATCCAAAAGAATTTTTTTGTCTCCATCGGTAATAATAATCCTTCCAAAAAGCGGTTTCCCGTCAATATTCATGATGGAATCTTTTGAAAAATGAACAGCGCCACCATAAATAACTACTTCGTTTCGTGATGGGTGTACAGCAATTACCGGACAAACCATGCGGACAGCAATGTCGGTCAGTTTACAGGAACCTAATTTGTATTGCATCAGGTCGTAAAAGACAAAATTGCCGGGACGGATTTCGTCAACTCCGTCAAAGTTTTCGCAAAGGCTGCACGATGGGGTATCGCCGAGCGAAATAATAATTTCAGGCCAATCGTTTTGATACCTTGCTTTGAGTGCTTTTAACTTCAGGAGTGCATCAAAATGACGGCTGAAAATATCGTGGGTTGAATTGGCCTGATACGTATGGCCTGTATGCGAAAGAAATCCTTTAAACTCGAGTAGTGGCGACTTCTGGATGGTTTCGAGCAATTCGTCAATTAAAGGTGTTCGGTTCGATTCAATTCCGGTGCGGTTGTATCCGGTGTCAATTTTAATGAATACACCGGTATGCCAGGTAATCTGTTCCTGAAGTGCTGCGAGCCCTTCCCTGTTTTCTATCAGTACGTTAAGTTTAATCCGGCCTGCAAGTTCGTTTATTTCAGGAATTTCAGGAATATTTACCGAAAAGGCGATGGTAATATCGTTCCATCCAAAATCGGCGAAATAATTGGCCATTGTGAACGACGAAACGGTGATGCAATTTACTCCTGCATTGCGGAACCATTCTCCAACTTCTGCTGATTGGTGAGTTTTAAAATGTGGACGAAAATTCAGGTGCAGATTTTCTGCCTTGCGTACCATGTTTCCAATGTTTCGCAAAGCAATTTCTTTGTTAAGTAAAAGTGTAGGCCTGGTAATTTCCATTTCAGGAGAATAAACTCGATTTTATTCAAGTATGAATGGTCTAAAATAGTCATTCTAAACAGAAATCAAAATAATTTGGAAAAAGAAAAGGAGCCAGATAACCGACTCCTTATGTTTTACTCTCCCAAATGGATGGTCTGTGCCCTGTTTGGCCCAACCGATGCGATTGTGATCGGCACTCCAACTTGTTCTTCGATAAAATTTATGTAGTTGTTAAATTCCTCCGGAAATTCATCCTGACTGGTTAACTGAGTCAAATCAGCCTCCCATCCGGGCAAAGCAACGTAAACCGGTTTTACCTCGTCGTTCAGTTCAAAGGGAAATTTTTCAGTTTCTTCGCCATTGATTTCATAAGCTACACAGATTTTGATGGTTTCAAATTTATCCATCACGTCAGCTTTCATCATGATTAGTTCGGTCACTCCGTTCAGCATGATGGAATATTTTAATGCGACCAAATCGAGCCAGCCACAGCGGCGTGGACGACCGGTTGTTGATCCGTATTCGCGGCCAACATCGCGCATGTTCTGTCCGTCCTTATCAAATAATTCAGTAGGGAAGGGTCCCATTCCAACGCGTGTGCAGTATGCCTTGAAAATACCATATACATTTCCGATTTTGTTGGGGGCAATCCCAAGTCCGGTGCAGGCTCCGGCGCAAATGGTACTCGATGAGGTTACAAATGGGTACGAACCAAAGTCGATGTCGAGCATGGTTCCCTGTGCACCCTCTGCCAAAACTGACTTGTTTTCCGCAAGGCTTTCGTTTATCAGGTGTTCGGTATCAACAATCATAAAACCTTTCAACACTTCAATTCCTTTCATCCATTCTTCTTCAAGCAGAGCAAGTTGGGCAGAATAATCGTAATGATAATAATTGTCGAGTAAATCTTTGTGTGCCTGAACTCTTGAAGTATATTTTTCGGTGAAATTCTCAAATAAATCGCCAACTCTTAAACCTTCACGGCCAATCTTGTCGCGGTAAGTTGGTCCGATCCCTTTTAATGTTGATCCGATTTTGGTTGCACCTTTGGCTTCTTCTGAAGCTGCATCCAACAACCGGTGGGTGGGAAGGATCAAATGTGCTTTTTTTGAAATGTATAAGGTTTTTTTCAGATCAACATTGTGTTTGCGTATCGATTCAATCTCTTTTTCAAAAGTTATCGGATCGATTACAACACCGTTGCCGATCACATTCATTTTATCTTCATGGAAAATGCCTGAAGGGATGGTGTGAAGTACTTGTCTGAAGTTGTTTATTTCAAGCGTGTGACCAGCATTTGGTCCACCCTGAAACCTTGAAATCACATTGTATCTGGGAGTCAGTACATCAACAATTTTGCCTTTTCCTTCGTCTCCCCACTGGAGTCCTAATAATACATCTACTTTCATTTTATCACGGGATTACATTGATTTTACGGGCGATAAAATTACAATTATTTTGGAGATGTATGGCTAAAACCGAGTGTTAATAACTGGATCTTTATTGTTTTGTTTTGAAGAAGATGAATTGAATAAAACAGATGGTTTAAATATCGAGGCCTTGGTTGATGAAGTGCCCGTATATATATAGTGTGTGGTGCGAAAATTTGAAGTTGTGTTTTTGGCAAATATCTTCAATCATATCCCGGAGGCGGGGATCATAAAATTCAGTCAGTGATCCTGTTCGTACATCAATCAGGTGATCGTGTTGCGGAATTGCATAGGCTTTTTCGAATTGTGCAATACTTTTACCAAATTGATGGCGAATCAGTAATTTGCATTCAAGCAGCAAATCCATCGTATTGTAAAGCGTTGCCCGGCTTACACGATAGTTCTTATTTTTCATCGAGATATACAGTGACTCAATATCGAAATGTCCTTCCCGCGAGTATATTTCTTCAAGAATTGCAAACCGCTCAGGTGTTTTCCGATGCCCGTTGTTTTCTAGATATTCTACGAAAGTGTGCTTGACGGTTTCTTTGGTATTTTGGTTATCCATATTTAAACCAATTAAAAATAGAGTTCAAAAATAGTATTTTTTAAATGGAAATGCTAACCGAAAATTTATTGCTGTATTTTCTCAATCCGGTCAATCTTGTCTATTCCCTTGATTTTCATTAACCGGGAAATGAGTTCGGAAAGATCCTGAACGCTGTGTATATACAAATACAAATCACCTTCGAAAATACCATCGTGCGTATCGAAATGAACGGTACGCATGTTAATGTTGCTATGTTTGGAAATGATGGTGGTGATTTCGTTCACAACGCCGACACGGTCGAACCCGCTCAGCTTAATGCGTGAAAGGTAAGAGAGCTTTTTGAATTTTGTCCATTCGGCTGTTATGATACTGTCGCCCTGTTGCGACATCATTTTCAGCGCTTCCGGACAGTTTCTCTTATGAATAATAATGTGCTCTGCTCCTGAAACATAGCCGACCACATCGTCGCCCGGAATAGGATTGCAACACTTTGCAAGCGTGTAGTTCAATTGTTCCGGATCTTCTTTCAGGATATATGGTATTTTTTTGTCGATCTTGTCCGGTGTATTCGAAATGGCCTCTTTTTTTGTGCTGAATTTTAATTTCCAGAATTTGGCAAGTTTATTTTCGCGCCGGGTTTGCAGAACTTCGCCTAAATTATCGAGTTCCAGAAATCCCATTCCCACCTGTGCATAAAGTTGTTCCTTATTGGTGAGGTTATAATAGCTGGTCAGTTTTTTCAGGGTATCCGATGATGGGGCAATTTTAAGTTTGGCGAGCTGATCTTCAATAATCTTCCGACCCTGTTCAATGTGTTTCTTACGGTCGAGCTTAAACGATTGTTTTACTTTCGCTTTTGCTTTTGCCGAAATCAGGAAATTTAACCAGTTCAACTGGGGAGTTTGCGTTTTCGATGAAAGTATTTCAACCTGGTCGCCGCTAAGCAGCACATGTGATATTGGAACAAGTTTGTGATTGATTTTGGCTCCGATGCAATGGTTGCCCAGTTCTGTGTGAATTTCGTATGCAAAATCGAGGACTGTTGCATTTTTTGGCAAAGTAACCATTCGCCCCTTTGGTGTAAATACGACAATTTCCGACGAGAAGAGGTTCATTTTAAATTCATCCAGAAATTCCAGGGCATCCGATTCCGGATTTTGAAGCATTTCTTTTATTTTCTGAAGCCATTTGTCAAGTTCGTTCTCAACGTCGTTGATATTCTTGTATTTGTAATGAGCCGCAAAGCCACGTTCAGCAATTTCGTCCATCCGCTGTGTGCGAATCTGTATTTCAACCCATTTCCCCTGAGGGCCCATTACGGTAATGTGCAAAGCTTCGTATCCGTTTGCCTTCGGAATGGTAATCCAGTCGCGTATCCGGTCGGGTTTGGGTTTATAAATATCGGTTACCAGCGAAAGAATATCGAAACATTGCCGTTTTTCAGAAACATTCGGATCGGGAACAAATACGATTCGTATGGCAAGTAGATCATATACTTCGTCAAACGAAACACCTTTGGTCTGCATTTTATTCCAGATGGAATAAATGGATTTTAGGCGTTCTGTAATTGTGAAATCTACGCCTTCATTTTTTAATTGTTCTTCTATGGGCCTGATGAATTCTGTAACCAGATAATCTCTTTTTTCGCGCTGGTTGTGAAGTCTGAACTGTATCTGATTGAAAGAATCCGGATGTTTGTATTTCAGGCTGAGGTCTTCCAGTTCTGATTTAATGGCATACAATCCGAGGCGGTGGGCAAGTGGAGAAAAAATGTACAAAGTTTCCGCAGCAATTTTCAATTGTTTGTTGGGCGCCATCGAATCAAGTGTCCGCATATTGTGCAAACGGTCGGCAATTTTTATCAGAATAACCCTCACATCATCCGAAAGGGTCATCAACATTTTCCTGAAATTATTTGCCTGTTTCGAATCCTGGTGAGGTGTAAATTCATCAGTAAGTTTGGTGAGCCCGTCAACTATTGATGCAACCTTTTCTCCGAATAGATTGCTGATATCTTCGAGCGTGTAATCTGTATCTTCAACCACATCGTGTAAAAGTGCTGAAATTATCGATGTTGCACTTAAGCCAATCTCATCCACCACGATAGTTGCCACCGCAATTGGATGGATGATATATGGTTCTCCTGATTTTCGTTTTACACCGGCATGTGCAGAATTGGCGAACTCAAAAGCTTTGTTTATCCGTACTTTTCCTTCATCCGAAACTTTACGGTCACATGCTTTTAGCAAGTCGTCATAATAGTCCTGAATTAATCTTTGTTCTGCTTTTGTCTGAAGTTTTGTCATCGCCTGATCTTTCTACACCTCGCTTATTTGAACTTAAAAAGTAAAGATATATTATTTCTGAAAAAAATGTCCGAACGGTTCTTTCAGATCACTTTTTAGAACAAATAATTAACGAATAAGATTGATCGGAGTTATAGGAATATCCTATTCAAATCGCAAGCTTTCAATCGGATCAAGTTTTGATGCTTTTTGGGCCGGATAATATCCTGATAAGATTCCGACAAAAAAGCAAAGGATTACTCCGGCAATAATCCAGATCCATGGAATAAAAAATGGAGTTCCGATAAGCATTGCGACCCCGTTGCCAGCCAGAATCCCGAATATAATACCCACAATTCCGCCTATCTGGCCAATAGCAATGGCTTCAATCAGAAATTGTTGCTTTACTATTTTCGAAGTGGCTCCCATGGCTTTTCGGATGCCGATTTCGCGTGTCCGTTCGGTAACCGAAACGAGCATAATGTTCATCAGGCCAACAGCAGCCCCAAACAATGTAATGAAACCGATAATGGTTGCCACAAGGGTAATATTCTGGATATTTTTCAGCAGGATATTTACCAGATTATCGCTTTTCTCCACATTAAAATCACTTTCGTCAGCTGGGTTTAAGTTGCGGATTATTCTGAAAGTTCCTTCAGCTTCACCAATCGCCGGATCAACCAATTCAGTATTGTTGACTTTTATTTGAATTGAAAAATTCATTTGAGGCCGCGAAAAATAGCTTCTGACATTGGTAAAGGGCAATAAACAAAGCTGATCGCCTCCGGACCCAAATCCACGCCCTTTTGATTCGAGAACGCCGACAACGCGGTACTTTCCACCGCCGATACTGATTGTTTTTTGCAGCGGATCTTCACCTTTTCGGAATATTTTCTTTACAACCCCATCGCCTATAATAACTACATTTCTTCCTGAATTTACTTCTTCTTCGGTAAAATTCCGTCCGATCCTGATTTCATTTCCGGAGGTAAAAAGATAATTGTTGTCAACTCCCTGTACCGATATGTTGGGATTGGTTTTCTGCGATTCGAATTTCACAGTTGCGGTGCCCGTTGCTGTTGTCGAGATCGAAACTGCTGCCGGGAAAACATACTTGTCCTTAAATTCCCTTGCCTGATAATAATTGATGTATGAATAATTTCGGGTTCGGTAACGCTGGTTGCCCACCTGTATGCGCATCCCGCGCGAACTGATGGTGAACGTGTTGGCTCCCATGAAAGTGAACTCTTTTGTGATTGAGTTTTTGATAG
>JAUYTA010000178.1 GCA_030695265.1 Bacteroidota bacterium | reverse complement strand
CTATCAAGTTTTGTCATGAGATGTTCTATAACAGGCATTAATGAAAACGGTACATGAAAATATACAATCGTGATATATTAATGTATTGTAAATAAATTATATAAGTTTATTTTTATTGATATTTCATCGGTGTAAATTATAACATTTGAGCAAATGTGGTGAAAATTTCAGTTCCTGATGTTCTAACTTTGATCTTATTCAGAAAAACTTAGAATATGAATGGTAAAAAGATCTTGATTGTCGGAAGTTCAAATACCGATATGGTCATTAAAACACATAATTTTCCGGCTCCGGGCGAAACCATTTTGGGTGGTCGTTTTCTGATGAACGCCGGAGGAAAAGGCGCTAATCAGGCGGTTGCTGCAGCTCGATTGGGTGGAATGGTCACTTTTGTAGGCAAAATTGGTGACGATATTTTCGGCAAACAAGCTGTTCAACAACTGGAGGACGAAGGAATTAATGTTGATTTTGTGGCCGTCGATCCTGAAAATCCGAGTGGAGTAGCTTTGATCACAGTAGATAAAAAGGGCGAAAACTCCATTGTGGTGGCGCCCGGCTCGAACGGTACATTGAGCGCAGCCGATTTTGACAAGGCAATAGCCGAACTGTACGAATCGGAGTATGTGCTGATGCAACTTGAAATTCCGATTCCAACCGTTGAGCATATTGCCCGGATGGCCGCCCTCAAGCAGAAAAAAGTAGTTTTAAATCCGGCACCGGCTGCTGCATTGACCGATGAATTGCTTCAGAATTTATACATCATTACGCCAAACGAAACGGAAGCCGAATTGCTGACCGGAATTAAAGTGACCGATGAATCGTCCGCGCTAAAAGCGGCTTCTGCACTCAATGAAAAAGGTGTTGAAATTGTAATTATTACAATGGGGTCTGCAGGTGCATTTTTGCTGGCCAATGGAAACTCAGAAATAATTAAAGCTCCCAAAGTGGAGGCTGTTGATACCACTGCTGCCGGAGACACTTTCAACGGTGCGCTGGTTGTGGCTTTATCTGAAGGAAAAACCATTCAGGAATCGATCGTTTTTGCCAACAAAGCTGCTGCAATTTCGGTAACAAGGATCGGGGCGCAATCATCAGTGCCATTCCGTAAGGAAATATTAAACTAAACCAGATAAAACTAACGCAATGAAAACTAACTTATTCCTGTTTCTGATGCTTGTCATCTTTGTTGCAACTACTTCGTGCAGCAAAAAACAATCACCAACTGCTATCAAAACTACTATCACTACAGAAGTCCTGAAAGATAAAATCAAAGGCGGCTGGGCCGGTCAGGTTATTGGCTGCACTTTTGGTGGGCCGACCGAATTTCAGTACAAAGGAACCATGATCCAGGATTACCAGCCGATTCCATGGGACAATGATCGTTGTAAATGGTACTACGAGAATTCTCCCGGTTTGTATGATGATGTTTACATGGACCTGACTTTTGTGGATATTTTTGAAAAAGAAGGGCTTGATGCTCCTGCTTCATCACATGCAAATGCTTTTGCCAATGCTGAATACATGCTTTGGCATGCCAATCAGGCTGCCAGATACAATATTCTGAATGGAATTGCTCCGCCGGAATCTGGCCACTGGCTGAATAATCCACATGCCGATGACATTGATTTCCAGATTGAAGCCGATTTTGCCGGACTGATGTCTCCCGGCATGGTCAACACTTCAACCGAAATTTGCGATAAAGTTGGTCATATCATGAATTACGGCGATGGTTGGTATGGTGGAGTTTATGTGGCAGCCATGTATTCGCTGGCGTTTGTCTCCAACGATGTAAACTATATCGTTACTGAAGCCTTAAAGTCAATTCCGCAGGAATCTGAATTTTATAAATGTATGAGCGATGTGATCGGCTGGAAAAAGGAATTTCCCGATGACTGGAAAAGAAACTGGTTTGAGTGTGAGCGTAAATGGTCATCGGATATTGGTTGTCCGGATGGTGTTTTTAACAGCTTTAACATTGACGCGAAAATCAACGCGGCCTACATTGTTATTGGCTTGTTATATGGCGAGGGCGACTTTAGCAAAACCATGGAAATAAGCACACGCTGTGGGCAGGATTCGGATTGCAACCCGGCAAGCGCAGGTGGCATTTTGGGTACGATGCTGGGTTACAGCGCCATTCCTGAATATTGGAAGGCGCCTGTTTATCCTGTTGAAGATATGGACTTTAAATATACCACCATGTCGCTTAATGATGTTTACGAATTGGGTTATAAACATGCAATAGCAGTTTTGGAGAAGAACGGTGCAACCATAAAAGGTAATGCAATTGAAATTCCGTTTCAGGAAATTGTACCGGCAAAACTGGAAGTTTGCTTTGAGGGCCATTTCCCGATTGCACGAAATCATGTGGGCAAGCAGATGAATATTAAAAATCATGAATTTGAGCTTGATTTTGAGGGAAATGGGTTTGTACTAACTGGAAATGCACAGAAGTTAATCAAGGACTTGCCTGAAAGCGTGCTGGAATTTGAAGTGTATGTTGATGGACAAAAAGTGGAGCAGGTAAAAATGCCCACTTCTCTTACAACCCGTCGGCATGAGGTTGCCTGGAAATACCAGTTATCCGAAGGAAAACATCAGGTAAAACTTAAGTTGATCAATCCGATTGAAGGTTATCAGGTACGAGTTGACAATATACTTGTTTACAGTTCGGCTAAGCCTGCAAATGCCTGGAAAACAAACTAACCTAAACCAATTTAACCAATGAAACGATCATTATTTATTTTCTTGTTTCTGTTGCTGATTTCAAGCCTAAGCTGGTCAGCGCAACCAGTCAAAATAATTTTTGACACCGACATGGGCCCCGATTATGACGACGTGGGAGCCATCGCTGTCCTTCATGCACTTGCGGCCAAAGGCGAATGCGAAATACTGGCAACTATGTCGAGTTGTGGATACCCGTACATTGCGCCAACCATAGAGGTTTTTAACCGCTATTTTCAGAAACCAAATATTCCGATTGGCGTTCCCGGACCGGACGCGCCGAAATTTTCATGCCCAAATCATTGGAACGATTCGCTGGTTGTGAAATACCTGCCAAAAAAGAAGACCAATGCCGATTATCCCTCAGCAACCGATGTTTACCGAAAAGTTCTGGCCGCACAAAAAGACCAAAGTGTGGTGATTGTGACTGTCGGCTTTATTTCCAATCTGGAAACACTTTTGAAATCAGGCCCCGATCAATACAGCAAGCTTTCAGGAAAAGAACTGGTGGCTAAAAAAGTAAAGAACTGGGTGGCGATGGCCGGCGTATTTCCGGAAGGAAGTGAATTCAATGTCAATAAACATGCAGCGGCTTCTTATTATGTGTTTCAGAACTGGCCAACTCCGATCCTTTTCAGCGGATTCGAAATAGGATGGAAAATCATGACTGGAAATAAAGTGGCAACTCAGGGATCGAAAGGCAGTCCGGTTCAGTGGGCTTACGAATATTGTTTGTCGAACTACGAAAAGAAAAAATCGGTGAACCGCAATTCGTGGGATCAAACAGCTGTTTTGTGTGCTGTGCGAAATCCTGAAAACTACTTTTATGTGATCGGAAACGGAACTTTTGTTTGCAATCCAAATGGCTCAAACTCCTGGAATGCCGATAAAAATTCGAACCATTCCTTCCTCGTTCACAAATATCCGTATCAGAAAATCGCCGGTATTCTGGATGATTTGATGCTTTATGAACCAAAATAATCTGATTTAATTAGCATCATCATCGCTGAATCTACAATTCATTCATCATTTATCATTCAAAATTCATCATTCCTATGTATATCGTCAATTCCTATTTCCTCGCTGTTGTTCTTTGTTTTGTAACAATGTTGTGTTGGGGTTCGTGG
>JAUYTA010000168.1 GCA_030695265.1 Bacteroidota bacterium | reverse complement strand
GTATCACCAGAAAGCGCCACACCGCAACTGGTTGCCAGCTCCAAAATATTTGAATTTGTACGACGACACCACGTTTATACCTCCGGCAAATTATTACGATGATTACGCAGGACGTGGAACCGCTGCAAAAACACAGGAGATGAAAATTGACGGACATGGGATTTGGGGACACGACTTTAAACTGATTGTAGATCCAAAGGGAGATTCTACAGATTTTGTTCGTGATCTGAAACGGATGGATCCGGAACAGCGGGCCAACTGGATGAATGCGTACGAAAGCGAAAATCAGGAATTCCTGAAAGCCAAACTCACAGGAAAAGCGTTGGCGGAATGGAAATACAACCGGTATATTAAAGATTACCTGCGCACAATAAAGTCGGTTGATGATGGAGTGGGCGAGTTACTCGATTACCTCGATAAAAACGGATTGGCTGAAAATACAATAGTGGTATATACTTCCGATCAGGGTTTCTATTTGGGCGAACACGGCTGGTTCGATAAACGGTTTATGTACGAAGAATCTTTCCGTACACCTTTGTTAATTCGTTATCCGAAAGAGATAAAGGCAGGAACAACAATCAATAAGTTGGTACAAAACCTTGACTTCGCACCAACATTTCTGGGCTACGCCGGAGTGCCAATTCCTAATGACATTCAGGGCGAATCGTTCCGCAAACTGGTTTCCGGCGAAACAAGCGAGTGGCGCGATGCAGTATATTATACGTATTACGAATACCCATCGGTTCACATGGTAAAACGGCATTACGGCATTGCCACCGAACGCTACAAACTGATGCATTTTTATTACGATGTGAACGAATGGGAAATGTACGATCTGGAGACAGATCCTTCAGAGATGAAAAGTGTTTACAACGATCCGGCTTATGCTGATGTTCAAAAGATGATGCATGAACGTTTAACCGAATTGCGCGCAAAATATGGGGATTCAGACGAGTTGAACCAACAGTTTATTGATCAGGCCACAAAAAAGAAATAAGTTTTATTATTTATGCAATGTTATTGACTACTTGTTTTTGCTAAGTTTTAGCAAATTGTTAATGCGATGGAATTACCAAATTTTGTTAGAAACTATCATTGGCTTGAGCCTTTTGCGCCAACCATTATTTCTCGTTTAAATATTGCCAGACAAAAAGAGCA
>JAUYTA010000162.1 GCA_030695265.1 Bacteroidota bacterium | reverse complement strand
GTACCAAATTCCAAATTCTGTGTTGGGCATAAAATTCAGCCCAATTGTTGGTCCATGTATCATCCTGAATGGTTGTTCCGCAATAATTCGAATGATGAAAACCATAGTTTGAGGCAGTTTTGCTGTGGAGACGGGCGACTCCCCTTCCCAGGCGCTCATCGAATCCGGAAGTTGTGGCTGCAGGCTGAAAATATTCCAGAAGTAATAATCCCGGCCATTCATCCGCTTCTTTGCTCCAGATAACCTTTGGAATCAACAAATACTGATTTTCAACCGAATGTATTTCTTCCAGTCCTGCCGCTTCTTTCAGGAATAAATCAGATGGACAATCAGCATTCCACTTCAGGAAAAAGTCGCCAACAGATGTGCTGACTTTAACTGAATGATTGATACAGCCTCCCCCAACCGAACATGAATTATTCAGGCGAACTGACTGATCATAAATAATTGCCAGTTTTTCGATACACAAATTGATGATATCTTGCTCTTTGTGAAATGCCATAATTGCAATTTAAATAGAATCTAATCAAACGACAAATCAGCCATTGTATCGCGATAGACTGAGAAAACCCTGGCTCTGGAAATAAAACCGATGTACTTGCCATCGTCAATTACTGCCAGATTATAGCGTCCGCAGGATTTAAATTTTTCTGCAACCACCTCTACCGAATCGTTTGGAGAAATGAAAAATTCGGGCATATACATCAAATCGCTTACACTGATCTTTTCGTACAAATCCTGCTCGAACATCAGGTTTCGTATATCATTCAGCTTGATCATTCCCATCATCATCCCGTTTTCGTCCACCACCGGAAACAAATCCCGCTTCGACCGGGCGATCGAATAAGTCATCTGTCCTAAATTCATATCGGGCGATAAAATTTCAAAATCAGTCTCAATCAATTCTTTCACATTCATAAAATGCATCGCAGCCTTGTCTTTGTGATGGGTAACCAATTCGCCCAATTCGGCCAGTCGTTTCGTATAAATTGAATGTGGTTCAAAACGGGTAGCAGTAACATAAGCAACTGTTGAAGAGATGATTAATGGTACCAGTAACTGATATCCTCCTGTTATTTCAGCAATCAGGAAAATGCCAAGCAAGGGAGCGTGCATCACCCCTGCCATTAGGGAACCCATACCTACAAGTGCAAAATTGGCAGGCGACAAATTCATTCCGAAAAATGTATTCATTGCGAGTGATAA
>JAUYTA010000160.1 GCA_030695265.1 Bacteroidota bacterium | reverse complement strand
GGAGGTAACAGAAAATAACTTAACTGAAAAGAGAAAAATTATAAAGCTTTAAGATAATAGGGAACTGAAAGTTTAAAGACGATACTTAGCTCTACTATTCAGTATAAGTCTATCCCTCCAAATTATTCCCTTAAAAATATTACCTTTGCCCCCTGAAATTGAACAGGTAATTCAGATTGTATGTCAGCAGATAACAGGTATATGGCGCGTGGTGTTTCGGCTTCGAAGGAAGACGTGCACAATGCCATCAAAAACATCGACAAAGGCTTGTATCCAAAGGCTTTTTGCAAGATCATCCCCGATATTTTGGGCGGCGATCCGGCTTGGTGCAACATTATGCATGCCGATGGGGCTGGCACCAAATCGTCACTGGCTTACCTTTACTGGAAGGAAACCGGCGATATTTCAGTCTGGAAAGGCATTGCACAGGATGCCATTATCATGAATCTCGACGACCTGTTATGCGTTGGAGCTATTGATAATATTCTTTTATCCTCGACCATTGGCCGCAACAAAAACAGGATTCCAGGCGAAGTGATTGCAGCCATCATCAATGGAACAGAAGAACTGTGTGCCGAGCTGCGCGAAATGGGTGTAAACATCTACCCAACCGGTGGCGAAACTGCCGATGTGGGCGACGTGGTACGCACCATTATTGTCGATTCAACCGTTACCTGCCGTATGAAACGCGAAGATGTGATTGCTGCGGATAATATTCAGACTGGTGATGTAATTGTAGGTTTGGCCTCATTCGGACAGTCAACTTACGAAAAAGAATACAACGGCGGCATGGGCAGCAACGGTCTGACTTCCGCACGTCACGACGTATTTGCCAATTACCTGGCGCAAAAATATCCTGAAAGTTTCGATCCCGAAGTTCCGGCAGATCTCATTTATTCAGGAACAAAGAAATTGACTGATGCAATTGCCAAAGTTGGGTTGGATGCCGGAAAACTGGTACTTTCGCCAACACGTACATATGCACCGGTGGTAAAAGAATTGCTCGAAAAACACCGGAAAAACATTCATGGAATGATCCATTGTTCAGGCGGCGCACAAACCAAAGTGCTGCATTTTGTCGACAATGTTCATGTCATCAAAGACAACCTGTTCGATGTTCCGCCGCTGTTCAAAATGATTCAGGAAGAATCGGGAACCAACTGGAAGGAAATGTACAAGGTTTTCAACATGGGGCACCGTTTCGAGATTTACATTGCTCCTGAATTTGCTGCTGAAGTGATTGCCATTTCTGAAAAATACAACATCGAAGCCCGCATCGTTGGAAGCGTTGAAGCCGCTGAAGGCAAAAAACTTACCATCAAATCGCAGTTTGGCGAATTCGAATATTAGCTACGCTTTTCAGTTTTGGCTTTTTTCGTCTTCATTCATCATTCAAAATTCATCATTCATCATTCAAAAATGGCAGACTATTCATTAATGGAAAAATACGAATCGATCAGGTATCGGTTCGAAGAAGTAGGCTCACAAATTACCGATCCGTCGGTGATGAGCGACATGAAACGCTACGTCAAATTAAATCAGGAATACAAACGATTGGAGTTGCTGACCAACGCGTTCAAGGATTACAAAGCAACGATCGACAACATCGAATCGGGCAAACAAATGCTCGACGAAGAAACCGACGAGGAAATCCGCGAAATGGCCCGTGAAGAAATTGAAACTTCGGAGGCGCTGATTCCTGAAAAAGAACAAAATATCAAATTGCTTTTGATTCCAGCCGATCCTGAAGATGGTAAAAATGCCATTCTCGAAATCCGTGCCGGAACCGGTGGCGACGAAGCCAGTATTTTTGCAGGCGATTTGTTCCGCATGTACACCAAATTCTGCGAACGTCGCGGCTGGCGCATGGAAGTGACCAATACCAGCGAAGGAACTTCAGGAGGTTTTAAAGAAATTGTTGCAACCATTTCGGGCGAAGGTGTTTACGGCATCATGAAATACGAATCGGGCGTTCATCGTGTTCAGCGTGTGCCGCAAACTGAAACTGCGGGGCGTGTGCATACTTCGGCTGCTACAGTTGCCGTTTTGCCTGAAGCGGAAGAATTCGACATCGACCTACGCGACAGCGATATCAGGAAAGATACTTATTGCTCTTCGGGTCCCGGCGGACAGTCGGTTAACACAACTTATTCGGCCATTCGTCTGACTCACATTCCAACCGGAATCGTAGTTACTTGTCAGGACCAGAAATCGCAGATCAAGAACCTTGCGAAGGCGATGATCGAGTTGCGTACCCGTATTTACAATCAGGAACACCAGAAATACCTGGATGTGATTGCTTCGAAACGCAAAACCATGGTTTCAACGGGCGACCGTTCTGCCAAAATCCGCACCTACAACTGGCCGCAGGGACGCATTACCGACCACCGCATCAACCTGACTATCTACAACCTTCAGGCAGTAGTTGGCGGCGATCTGGACGAAATCATCGACAAATTGCAGGTGGAAGAAAATGCTGAACGACTGAAAGAGGCTGAAATTTAGTAGAAGCCCCATCCCGACCTTCCAGGGGAAGGAGAAGACGGACGTTGCTATCGCAGTGCGAATATTTTATTTACCTTTGGATTATATACAAAACTGAAACAATGCAAAATTCTGTTCAATCAATAGAATTGGATATAGTGGAGAAATTAAGACCACTTAATCCGCTCAAAATCATACTTTTTGGAAGCTATGCTTATGGAACTCCAAATGCTGACAGCGATTTAGATATTTGTGTGGTTAAAAAAGAAGTAAAATCAAAATCGAAAGAAAAAAGAGAAATAAGGGAACGACTCAAGGGATTACTTATTGCTAAAGATATACTTGTTTCAAGCTTCGATGAATACGAATTCTACAAAACACAATTTGGTTCAGTTTTTATGGATATCGAACAAAAAGGAAAACTTTTATGGCCGGTTTCTTAAATCAATACGAAATATTTTACAACAAAGCAAAAGCCGATTTATCGGCTGCCAATGTTTTGTATGCCAATTTATTGGCTGGTAATTCTGATCTTGATTTTGAAATTATTTGCTTTCACCTTCAGCAATGTGCTGAAAAAATGATGAAGGCCGTTCTGTCAAAAAATCAAATCTATTATCCCAGAATCCATGACCTTGAAACCATTTATAACCTTCTAAAAGAAAACGGTATTGTTCTGGATATCGACCTCAATCTTCTGATCGCATTAAATGATTATGCCGTTGAAGGAAGATATGCGGTTATGAATGAAGAACTTGATAGTATTAAAGAAATTTTCACTCTCGTAACTGATATGGTATGGGAAGTCGGAAAAATAATCAGATAGAAGAAAACGCTGAAAGATTGAAGGAAGCGGAAATTTAGAAGCCCCATCCCGACCTTCCAAGGGTAAGGAGAAAAAGGCGCTTCCAATAACCGTAAAATATAGAAAATTATAGAATCATCTTCCCTTTGGGGGAATTAAAGGGGGCTTTTCATGAACCGCGAACAACTTTTTGAACAGATAAAGCTGAAACGCAGCTTTTTATGCGTTGGATTAGATACCGATATTCAAAAGATACCCAAACATTTAAGGGAGCGTCACGATGATCCAATGTTTGAGTTTAATAGGCAAATTGTTGACAAGACAGCAGATTTGTGTGTTGCATACAAAATAAATGTGGCATTTTTTGAATGTGAAGGTGCAAAGGGATGGATCAGCCTGGAGAAAACAGTGAAATACATCCGCGAGAAATATCCGGAGCAGTTCATTATTGCTGATGCCAAGCGTGGTGATATCGGTAACACTTCGAATTTATATGCCCGTGCATTTTTCGATCACATGGATTTTGATGCGGTAACTGTTGCGCCATACATGGGCGAAGATTCTATCAAACCGTTTATGACTTACCTCGATCGTTGGGTAATTGTTCTTGCCTTGACTTCGAACAAAGGAGCGGCAGATTTTCAATACCTGAAGAATGCCGAAACCGGAGAACAGTTGTTTGAAACCGTGCTGAAAACCTCTCAAACTTGGGGAACAACCGATAACATGATGTATGTGGTAGGCGCAACGAAAGCCGAAAAACTGGAAGAAATTCGTCAATTGGTACCTGATCATTTTCTGCTGGTTCCGGGAGTTGGCGCGCAAGGCGGAAGCCTTCAGGAAGTTGCCAAATACGGTATGAATGATATGTGCGGATTGCTGGTCAATTCTTCGCGCCAGATAATTTATGCTTCGGATGGCGAAGACTTTGCCGAAAAAGCGCGCAACGAAGCCATTAATGTGCAGCTTGAAATGGAAGAACTACTGCTGGAAGCGGATTTGCTGTAAAAAAATATTGCGGATAGTCAGAGGGTGACTTTGAGTCACCCGCTGACTAAACCAAAAAACACTGAACTCCGGAAAGCCTTCAATAAGAGAAGATCTTCCGGAGTTCAATTTGTAACGGTTGAGTGAGGGTTCCACTTTACAATCCAAAAAAAAGTGTCAGCAGCAGATATTTGGCAACCAGTCCAATAATACTGTACAGTAAAGCATCTTTAATGCGGTATTTCAGCATTCCGGCGGCAAGCGCAATTACAGGCGATGACAATGGGAAAAAATTGAAAACCAACAATGCCAGTTTGCCGTATTTGCGGATTTCAGCTTCAGCTTTGAGGTATCGGCGGCGTCCAATCAATCGGTCAATTATTCCGGTACTAAAAAAATACCCGATCAAATAATCAATTGATTGTGAAATAAGAGCGGTTCCAATAGCAATCAGATTCAGAAAAAGCGGATCGAATCCAGACCTCAGGTAGAAGATAAACATCAATTCGACCGGCATAAACAGGAAAAACAAATACCCCGAGAAGTTGACAATGGCAAAAGACAACAAACCACTCTCGTTGTGTCGGTAAATATCTTTTCCGATGGTAAGTGAGGCAATTGTAATGGCAACGGTTGCGAAAAACAACACAATGATCAAGCGCTTGATATCTAATCGTGACCGTTTCATCTGCTTCGAATGAATTAAGCTATTTTGGTATCCAAATTTAGTTAAACCTTTTGAGAATGACGGAAATAATTGTTCAGTTTAAAAACCTATCCGCAATTTACTAAATTATAAGTCTTAATTTTACGGCTTCTGAAATATTAGTATCAAGAATCATAATAAAACATAGTTTAATGAAATTCATTCTGTTATCACTTATCTCCATTCTGCTCCTTGCTTCCTGTCACTCAAAAAAAAGTGAGTACGTGAAAATCTCTGGGTTTGCACAAGGTACCACCTACAACATCACTTACGAAAACTCTACCAACGAATATTACAGTCAGGCAATTGATTCGATCCTGAAAGCGTTTGACAAATCCCTTTCATCGTATGATTCCACTTCTATTATTTCCAGAATCAATAACAATGATCCAAAGGTTGAAGCCGACGATTGGTTTGTGAAAGTATTCAAGAAGTCCGCCGAAGTGAATGCCATTTCAGGAGGCGCTTTTGACATTACTGTTGGCCCTGTTGTACGAGCGTGGGGATTTGGAGATGGTCCGGTGGCGAAACACGATTCGGCGCACATCGACAGTCTGTTGCAATATGTCGGTATGGAAAAAGTTAAACTTGAAGGGCGCAAGGTTATCAAGAAATACCCTGGCGTGAAAATAGACGTAAATGCCATTGCACAAGGTTATTCTGTTGATGTTGTGTGTGATTTTTTCAAAAGTAAGGGCATAAAAAATTACCTCGTCGAAATTGGCGGCGAGGTGCGTGGAAAAGGCACCAATGCAAAAGATATATTCTGGCGAATAGGTATCGATAAACCATCGGATGGAAATATGATGCCGGGAAATGAACTTCAGGCAATCATCGAAATCAACAATAAATCACTGGCGACTTCTGGAAATTACCGTAAGTTTTTTGTGGAAGACGGTGTAAAATATTCGCATACAATTGATCCGAAAACCGGGTTCCCGGCTAGAAATACGCTGCTGAGTGCAACAGTTGTTTGCGACGACGCAATGACTGCCGATGCTTATGCCACTGCATTTATGGTGCTTGGTGTTGACAAAAGCATGGAATTACTGTCGAAACTTAAGGATGTTGAAGTCTATTTTGTTTACAGCAACGCGCAAGGCGACTATGTAGTTTTCTTTTCAGAAGGAATGAAAAAAATGATTGTTAAACAAGAATAGTACTTCTGAATTCGAACGCCCGTCGAAGACCGGATTTGTACAAAACTGACAGGATGACACACCAAATGACAGTAGTAGGAAGTGCTTCAAAATGTCTTTATTTCAGGTGATTAACCGCATGTTGATTCAATGATTCAGGATTAAAATGAAAAAATGTCCATTGGCATTCCTGAATTTTGGCACTATCGGCTTTGGCATAGTATCTGCTAACGAATGGTGTCAAAAAAATAAAGTTTAAAAGTCAAACCAATTAAATAATTTAAAAATGACAGATTTAAAAGGGAAAATCCTTGCAGGTAAAGTTCTTGTACAACCCAAGGAAGCTGAAAAGAAAACAGCAAGCGGAATCATTATTCCTGATTCGGCAAAGGAAAAACCACAAGTTGGTAAAGTTGTTCTGGTTGGTTCTCCTAAAAAAGATGAACCAATGGAAATCAGTGTTGGCGATACGGTATTTTACGGAAAATATTCGGGTACCGAGTTAAACATTGATGGAACTGATTACCTGTTGATGTCTCAAACCGATGTATTATTTGTTGCTGAGTAATTGATTAATAACAATTAAAAGGAAATTAAAATGGCAAAAGAAATTAAATTCAATATCGAAGCCCGCGACCTCCTGAAAAAAGGAGTTGACAAATTGGCTGATGCGGTAAAAGTAACCCTCGGGCCAAAAGGCCGTAACGTGGTTATTGAAAAGAAATTCGGTGCACCACAGATCACCAAAGATGGTGTGACCGTTGCAAAAGAAATTGAATTCTCAAATGCATACGAAAATATCGGAGCACAAATGGTGAAAGAAGTCGCCAGCAAAACCGGCGACGATGCAGGTGACGGAACAACTACTGCCACTGTTTTGGCACAATCAATCATTTCAGTAGGTTTGAAAAACGTTGCTGCAGGCGCAAATCCAATGGATTTGAAACGCGGTATTGACAAAGCTGTTCTGAAAGTTGTTGAAAGCATTAAAAATCAGGCTCAGAAAATTGGTGACGATTTCAGCAAAATTGAACAGGTTGCAAAAATTGCTGCCAACAACGACAGCGAAATTGGCGCTCTGATTGCCGAAGCAATGGAAAAAGTAAATAAAGAAGGTGTAATTACTGTTGAAGCTGCCAAAGGAACCGAAACTTATGTTGACGTTGTTGAAGGTATGCAGTTCGACCGTGGTTATATTTCTCCATATTTCATTACCGATGGCGAAAAAATGGCTGCTGACTTGGAACGTCCTTTCATCCTGATTCACGACAAGAAAATCAGCACAATGAAAGACCTGCTTCCAATTCTCGAACAATCTGCACAAACAGGTCGTCCGTTGTTAATTGTTGCTGAAGATGTTGACAGCGAAGCGCTTGCTACTTTGGTTGTAAACCGCTTGCGTGGTTCACTGAAAGTATGCGCCGTAAAAGCTCCCGGATTTGGTGACCGCAGAAAAGAAATGTTGGAAGATCTTGCAGTTTTGACCGGTGGTGTGGTAATTACCGAAGAAAAAGGCATGAAGCTGGAAGACACCACTTTGGAAATGTTGGGTCAGGCTGAAAAAATTACTGTTGACAAAGAAACAACCACTGTTGTTGCTGGTGCAGGTGACGAAAATGCTATTAAAACCCGTGTGAGCCAGATCAAAAAACAGATAGAAACAACTACTTCTGATTACGATCGTGAAAAACTTCAGGAACGTTTGGCCAAATTAGCCGGCGGTGTTGCTGTACTTTATGTTGGCGCTTCCTCTGAAGTTGAAATGAAAGAGAAAAAAGACCGTGTTGACGATGCATTGCACGCAACCCGCGCTGCTGTTGAAGAAGGAATCGTTCCTGGTGGTGGTGTAGCTTACATCCGCAGTATCGAGGTTCTGGAAGGATTAGAAGGCGAAAATGACGACGAAACCACTGGTATCGAAATCATTAAACGTGCCATTCAGGAACCATTGCGCCAGATTGCTTTCAATTCAGGAAAAGAAGGTGCAGTAGTTGTTCAGAAAGTATTGGAAGGTAAAGCCGATTTCGGATACAATGCACGTACCGATGAATACCAGAATCTTTACGAAGCTGGTGTAATCGATCCTGCAAAAGTTGCCCGCATCGCGCTGGAAAATGCAGCATCAATTGCTGGTATGTTCCTGACTACCGAAGGTGTATTGGTTGACGAAAAAGAAGAAAAATCAGCTATGCCACCAATGGGCGGTGGAATGGGTGGTGGCATGGGCGGAATGATGTAATATCCGGCATACCCTTCAATTTAATATATATTTTAAAAGCTCTCTTTCGGTTCTCCGGAAGGGGGCTTTTTTGGTTTTATAATGTTTTGTATGGGTAAAATAAAGCAAGCCTTTTTTTAGGTGCAGAGCACCGTTGATATTTGTAGCTTATATGATGCAATTAACCCAAGAGGTGCAGAACACCGAGATATAGGTATTCATTAATTTTTCATGGAAGGGGAAGCAAAACTACCTTCAGGATAAAAGCAAAACCGTTATCTTTAGAACCAAAAATTTCGGTTATGCAAATGCGTATTTTTCTCCTGATTTTCCTTTCAATCCTGATTTTTCAGCCCGAAGTTCGTTCGCAATCGCTGAGTCCGGAGGCGACTGTAAGTATCCTGACCTGTAACCCGGGAACAGATGTTTATTCAATGTACGGGCACACGGCCATCCGCGTGAACGATCCGTCCACCGGACTTGATGCTGTGTTTAATTACGGAATTTTCAGTTTCGAATCGCCCAATTTTATTTACCGTTTTGCAAAAGGGCAAACCGATTACCTGATGGTTGGGCAGAAGTTCAGTAGTTTTATTCCTGAATATGAAGCAGATAATCGCAGTGTTTACGAACAGGTGCTCAATCTTTCTCCTGAAGGAAAAATCAAACTTTTTCATGCGTTGCTTGAGAATGCCAAACCCGAAAACCGCGAATACCGCTATAATTTTTTTATGGACAATTGTGCCACCCGCGTGCGTGATATGATTGAACGAAATGCCGGAGGAACCGTTCGTTTTACTGATGATCACCCAACAAAAACATACCGCGACCTGATCAAGGAATTCCATCATTCATTTCGCTGGATTGACCTGGGCATCGATTTACTGGTTGGCAAAAAAGCAGATGAGTCGGTTTCGGCCTACGGACAAATGTTTTTGCCTGAATACCTGCAAGCCCAGTTTGCCAATGCGGAAATAACCATCGATGGAAATGTACAACCTTTGGTACTTGAAACCCGCACCCTAGTTGAATATCCAAATACCAAGCTCGTCTCGGATTTGCAATGGCCGGCAATTGTTTTTGGTCTGTTTTTTCTGTTTGTTGCCAGAATTTCGGTGCGCGCTTTTCTCAGAAAAAACAATTCCGACTGGCTCGATTACTGGTTGTTTGGCCTGACTGGCTTTGCCGGGTTAATCATTGGCTGGTTTACGTTGTATTCGGAACACCCTGCGATGAGCCCCAATTACAACCTGTTGTGGGCATTTCCAGCGAATCTGTTTTTTGCATTTGTCTGGAAGTTTAAAAAATGGAGATCCAAAACCCGGATCTATTTTTGGTTTGCCGGAGCACTTTTACTTCTTTCATTGGTAATGGGTCAACAGTTCAATTTCGCGGTTTACTTTATTATTATGACTATGCTTGTTCGGGTTGCAGTGAATTTGATGCAGGAAAGAAAGTAAACTTTTATTCATGCCTTTAAAACTTATCTTTGTGTTTCTTTAAAAAATTCAGAACATTGAGCACTACTTCAAAATATGCCGAAACTCCTTTGATGAAGCAGTACAATGCTGTCAAGGCAGTACATCCTGATGCCATTTTATTGTTCCGCGTTGGCGATTTTTATGAAACTTTCGGCGAAGATGCCATTCGCGCATCGGGTATTCTGGGCATAACGCTCACCCGACGGGCAAATGGATCGGCCAGCTATGTTGAACTTGCCGGGTTTCCTTATCATGCACTCGATACTTATCTTCCAAAATTGGTTCGCTCTGGTGCCAGGGTTGCCATTTGCGAGCAGCTCGAAGATCCGAAGTTGACCAAAAATATCGTAAAACGCGGTATTACAGAGTTGGTAACTCCCGGTGTTTCATACAACGACAACATCCTGGAGCACCGCGAAAACAATTTTTTAGCTTCAGTACATTTCGATAAAAAACTGGCCGGAATTGCCTTTCTGGATATTTCAACCGGTGAATTTTTAACCGCAGAAGGCTCTTTCGAATACATCGATAAGTTACTCAGCTCTTTTCAGCCCAAAGAAGTTTTGTTTCAGAAAGGAAAAGGAGCCGATTTTACCGCCTTGTTTGGTGGAAAATACTATACTTTTTCGCAGGATGACTGGGTTTATACCGAAGATGCTGCCAACGACCGGCTGATGCGGCATTTCGAAACCAAATCGCTCAAGGGTTTTGGTGTGCACGAGCTGAATTACGGGATCATCGCTTCAGGAGCTATTCTGCATTACCTCGATTTGACACAGCATCACCAGACGAAACACATCGTCAGCTTGTCGCGCATCGAAGAAGACAAATACGTTTGGCTCGACCGTTTTACCATTCGCAACCTCGAACTTTTTAATTCGATCAACGAAGGAGCAAAAACGCTTGTTCAGGTGATCGACAAAACCATTTCGCCGATGGGCGCACGTTTGCTGAAACGCTGGATTGCCCTTCCACTGAAGGAAATTGCAGCCATTAACAACCGCCTGAATGTGGTGGAATTTCTGGTAAAAGATGAAAGCCTGAAGGAAAATCTTGAAGAACACATTCGTCAGGTGGGCGATTTGGAACGCATTATCTCAAAGGTGGCTGTTGTTCGCATCAACCCGCGCGAGGTGGTCCAGCTGAAAAATGCACTTCAGGCCATTGTTCCCATCAAACAATTGTGCAGTCAATCCGAGAGTGCAAATTTGCAACGATTTGCCGAACAACTGAATCCCTGCGAGTCGATCCGAATGCGCATCGAAAAGGAAATCCATCCCGATCCGCCAACATTGGTAAACAAGGGAAGCGTAATTGCTGCAGGTGTTTCTCCTGAATTGGATGAGTTGCGGTTGCTGGCATTTTCAGGAAAAGATTACCTCGCGAAAATGCAG
>JAUYTA010000158.1 GCA_030695265.1 Bacteroidota bacterium | reverse complement strand
TTGGTCTTCATAGTAGATGGAATTTATCAGTGAATAATTGAATTATACCATAACCATAATAAGGGAAGAACTTATCCCAAACGACGTCTCGGCAATGAATCGTTTGCATAAAAGTAATAAACAATTCTTTAAATTATATTTTTATACGGAAAAACTTATACTTCGTTCGATACAAGAAGATGGTTGAATAACACATCTGGAAAAAAAACAGAAGAAACATAAATCTCATTTGAAAACTGAGCCTGTATTCTATTTTAAGGAAGTAACCAATCGTAAACGTTCAGCAGCAACTTCGAGGGTTTCGTTGTTTTTTGCGAAACAGATACGTACCATTTTCTGCTTGTTTTTTTCGTGCATAAAAGCGGAAACCGGAATAACTCCCACTCCGTATTCTGTTGCCAGGCGGTACGTGAAGTCGGTATCCGGTTCATCAGAGATGGCAGAATAATCCAATATTTCAAAATAACTTCCCTGAGAAGGAATAATCCTGAACAAACTTCCGCCCAGCAACCTGTTAAAATAGTTTCGTTTGCCCTGATACATTTCTGTAATATCCTTCTTCGAATCTTCCGTCAGTAAATATTCTGAAAGAGCATACTGAAGTGGAGTATTCACATTGTAAATCTGGAATTGCTGTATCCTTCGGAATTCGTTCATCAATTTCTCGGGTGCCAAAATGTAGGCCAGACCCCAGCCATTGATATTGAAAACCGGGCCAAATGAAGAAACCACGAAACTCCGCTCAGCCAACTTGTCAAATTTGGCTACACTTTGATGGGTGCTGTTATCAAACACGATTGATTCGAAAACCTCATCGCTCAGAACAACTATGTTGGTTCCGTTTATTAGTTTTTGCAACTGAATCAGATCTGATTCTGATAAAACAGAGCCGGTAGGATTATGCGGCGAATTGAGGATAATCATCCGTGTTTTGGAAGAAACCATTTTTCGGACTTCTTCCCAGTCGATATGAAAATCAGGTAATTTAAGAGCAACATAAACAGGGCGGGCACCAGCATGAACAATTGCCGGCGCATACGATTCGTAGGCGGGCTCAAAAAGTATTACTTCATCTTCATCTTTTACCACCGAACTTATAGCGGTCATTATTGCCTGAATATGACCTGCTGTGATCGTAATTTCTGTTTCAGGATTGTACAATCGTTTGTACAGGCTTTTTACCCTTGTGGAAATCACTTCACGTAATTCGCCAACACCTTCGTGCGGTGCATAATTATTGTATCCCGACCGAATATATGTTGCAGCCAGTTCAGCCAGTTTTTCAGGGCACGAAAAATCAGTTTTCCCTATAGAAAGATCAATAGCACCGGTTTCGGTAACTAGTTTATTAACTGCGGAAAATATACTTCCTTTGGTGACGAGTAATTTCGTTTGAGACATCTTATGAATTATTGACCGGCAAAGTTAAAAAAATATGCTGTTTGGTTGCATTTCAAATGGCATTCACTTTCAAATATAATGATTTATTCAATAAATAAATCAGCGTAAAACTTCTCTCAAAATGTCCAATGATTTTACCTCACCCATGTTGTCAAAATGAATTCTGTAATATTCCAACAACTTTTCAAGCAGCTGCCGCCGGTCATTTTGGGTATATTCCAGTTTCCCAAGCGACGAATAATCAATTTCAAAAAGCATTGCCAATAATCTGGTTATATGCTTATCAGTAAACTGATTGTGAATAGGCTCATGGCTCACAAACCTTGCTTTTTGCAAGTCGAAAAAATTACTGATCAGTGCATTGTCGCGACTTGGATAGATTCCTAAAAACTGCGTAAGTTTTAACAGGAACCAAACATGGAAATTACTAATCCCTTGCTCAGACAAATCAAGAAAACTCAAAGAATTGTATATAAAATTAAACAAGCCCGGATTGGGTTCTTCCTCTTTTAAACATTTGTAAAGTATTTCGGCCAAAAAGATGACTTGAGAACTTTTCCGGATATCAAACGGAATGGTCGAAAAAGGATTTGCAATCCGCACATCTTTTAACCGATGGATTTCGCGGCCAGCTTTGTAATAAATCTCAAGGTCGAGAAGATAAAGTGGCTGAAAAGCAACCGATTTTACAGTCGATTTTTTACTTCTTGCACCATTAATCATGAACGACTGACGGCCAAAAGATTCAGTATAAATTACAGCAATAATGCTGGTTTCGGAATATTTTACTGAATGTAAAAAGATGCCCCGTGTTTTTTCGAGCACTGAATTGCAGTATTAATGGATAAATAAAAGTTTGGTCACCATAGTTTTATTTCCTGAAGAATCGCTCATAAAAACCAGATAGACTCCTGTCTTGCAGCGGTTTCCGTTTAAATTCCTGCCATCCCAGATTGCCTGCCCACCCAGTGAAGTCGTTTTATGCACCAGGTTACCGCTGATATCCGTAATTCGCAAATCGGTATCTTCAACAAGTCCTTTTACAACGATCGGACCGTCATAAGTTTCGCGAACCGGATTTGGATATACATAAACATCGACGAATTCTTCGTTACCTGCAGTTGCCTCTCCCATGTAAGAGATCAACCCGACTGAGGTCCCGATAAAAACTTCTCCGGATTTTTGGTTAATTGCAATGTCGGTAATTTCATTGGTTGGCAGCGGACTGTTCTCCTTATTGAAATGTTCAAGCTCAGTATCACCATTTTCAGAAATTAAAAATATGCCTGAAGTTTTGGTTCCAATCCATTTACGGTTTGCGCCGTCGATAGAAATAGCGGTAATTGATTCTTTTTCGAGCAACGGATGAAATATTCCATCGTTAAGGTCTAGTCCGGGTCGTGTTGCAAACATTGTGGCATCTTCCCATATCTTTTGAGGATTGGTAAATACTGCCACTCCGCTTGATGTGCCCAGCCACAATTCACCGTTTTGATCTTCGGCAATGGCATTCACATCGCTCATTTCAGTATAAAGTTCTTCTTTTGAATTGGTGAAATAAGCAGTCACCTTTTGCATTTTCGACTGGTTATTGTCTCTGTTAAGCGCATACATATACTGACCCCGGCCAAGAATAACCCATTTATCATCGTCTTTGGTAACCAGCACTTTCCCGATGAAAGTATTGTTGGCAATTCCACTTAACTCATACGATTCCCATTTCCTTTCGGCTCCATTAATGGTAACGGAGGAAAGTACATTGGCAACTCCTGAATTGGTTACCCAAAGGTTCCCTTTCGAATCGAAATCCATTCCCCCGACACGGACATAAGGTTCGTTTGGCTGACCTGGAAGTTGGGTTTGTAAACTGCTGTTGAGGTTGTTATACTGCTTCACAAATTTACCGGCCTTAAATTCGAGAACACCCCCACCCCACGACCCTGCAAAAACATGATCCGGATCTTTCGGATTGGCAACAACACAAACCATGTCGCGTAAATCGTTTAAAATGGGAAAAACACTCCGGTCAAAAACCGACCATTTCCCTTCACGGTTGAGCTGAAACTGCGGTTGGTTGTATAGATTTCCCCACGCATTGCTCTTGCCACCGGGTGTAATCCAAAGATCGTTCCCATTCATTGCAAGCGAAAATATTTTGTTGTCAATGGGCCCGTCTGGAATTACCTTTTCGGTTTGGGAACCAATTTTTATCAATCCATATTTGCGATCGGCAATCCAAAGTACATTCTTTTCGTCTAAAACTGCACACATCGTACTAATAGGTTTTTCTTCTTTTCCTGAAAACGAATATTGATAAACATATTTTACCAATTCAAGTTTATCATCGTAAACGAAAATCTCTTCCCTGCTTGAAAAAACGAGGTAATTCCCACTTATTGTCACATCCGAAACATAGTTAACGCGTGGCAGAAAACGCACCCAGCCATTCTCCTTCAGTTCGTACATTTCGTCCTGAGCCCATTCGTCGGGAGTATAATTGGCAAAGATTTTCCCTTTAAAATATTTTATTTTGCTGAACTTCTTGCTGGCATTGGGAATGTTTGTAATACGGCTCCAATTGTTGTAATTCTGAAGGTTAGGTTCCGAGGCCAATGCTTTGTAAATGCCATTGGCCGTTGCGGCATAAAGAAAAGTGCCATCGGTAGTCATATCCAAAACATTGACATAAGCGCCATCCTGTCCGATGAAATAACTGTCCTTTATTTCCTTGCGTTCGAGGTTGATGACCACAATTCCGAAACCACAGGAGAGATATGCCAGATTCCCAACAAACAATACATTATTGATTTTTTTATCAGCAGGTATTTGTTTCCTTTTGATGTCAGAAAGGTTAAATATTTTGGTGTCAAATATTAAATCTACATTTGCATTCTCATAGGCAACCAACAGCAATTTTTTCTCTTTACTATATGCCAGCCGCTCAACACCAGCATCAGAAAGACCATTAATTCCCGACATTTTCTGAATACTGTTGTCGCTTTTATTGTACGAAAACAAGCCACCCTCGGTAACACAATAAATCTTTTCGCCTGTATCGACCACATTTTTTGCATGTGCATACGATTGATAATCGGTCCATTCGCCAATAGATGGCTGCGAAATGACATTAAAGAATGTCAGAAAGATAAACGCTATGAATAACAGGTATTTGTACGCCATTATTTCCCTTTATGCCGGATTAAATATTCAACTAATTTTTGTACTGCCCTACCCCTGTGACTGATTTTGTTCT